>CAYNUR010000027.1:0-11751 GCA_964400435.1 uncultured Candidatus Peribacteria bacterium | reverse complement strand
CTAGTCGCGATGCTTAAAACAATTGGGGTTTTCCAAACATCTTCAGATATTCCTTCAACTCCCATAGATTCAGCCTCTCTCGCTGCAATCTCTAGGCTTCGTCTTCCAACTCTATTCATTGCAGCATTGCCAACTTCCCATTTAGCATCAATTCGAGCAAATGGGTCATCCAATTCAGTTTCAGTAAATAGTGCCATCTGGTCAGAATTTGCAGCATCAACTTGATTTAAACCTTCCTCAGATAGGTCATCCAAACCGAGGTCAAAATCTTCAAAACCATAATCTTCATTTGCTCCTAGACCTGACATAAATGCAGTTATCAACTAGTAAAACTTATTATATCCCAACATTTATAAAAGTAAAGATAAAAGCTAAAAAAAAGAGTTTGACTAGTCAAAAGAAAGCAATTAAGTTGTTGCTCAAAATTTAATTAGAACAAAAATGAGTAGACGTAGATTTAATGGGCCAAGTGAAGAAAAAAATGAAGCAGACTATCACGTGACTCCTCAAGGAAGAGTTTATACTTCAAGAGCAGAATATTTAACTGCAGAAAATAAAGAAGAACCAAGAATTATTGCTCCAGAAAGAAAGATAATTACGGAAATAGATTTAGAATTAGAGGCAGTTATGAACGTAATTGGTCCCGAAGTTGCTAATTTCCCAGAGCCTGTACAATTGGAAATTGCCAGATTAATCAAAGGTAATTTTCCAGAACTAATGATTCAACAAGCTTTTTCTTCGCTTATTGCAAGAGTTTCATCTGCAGAGTTTGAATCACCTCAGGATCCTGCAATCCAAAGGGTTAGAGAACAAGTTTCGGGAAGACTTTTTGTCTTGTCAGAGGATATATCAAGAGAGATAAATTCCAAAAAAAGAGCAGCAAGCCTTCATAGAAATTCCTTAATTGCAACTGCAGAGCCTTTATTAAATCAAATTCAAAGAGTTTCAAATCCTAACGTAGTGGCGATAAGCCGACTACCAGAAAGGGCACAGAAAAATGTTATGGATTTTATGGCTAGAATTCACGAAATCTTAGATAGAACAATTAAAGGTTTAAGTTCAAAAACACTAGGAAATCAAGACCCTTCAAGAATATTAAAAGCTGATCCGTCAAAAATTCTTGAAAACGATGCGCAGTTAGCCTTATCAAATCCACAAGGGCAACAAGAATTTCTTGCAAAATCGCTACAATTTATAAATGTCTTCGTAGCTGCACGAGCTTCACTTGTGAGTGATTCATTAAGCAATCTACGCGCAATAAATCCTCAAACCTTAGGGCATATTGTTGGAGTACTTTTCAGAGCATACGGCTACGTGAGAAGTCTAGAGCTACTAATGGATAGCCACCAACAGCAACACACGGCAGTCTATAAAGGGATAAATGTGGGACAAGCTCTGAAGGGTTTAAAAAACGAATTGGCAGATTTAGAAAAGCAATTTGCAGTTAGGCGTCTGCGAATTAGTAGTCAAGAAAGTGAAAATCCACTTTTTCAGAAAAGAAAAAGAGAGCTAGAAGGTCACATTGGAAAAGCAAAAGGAATAGTTACAAAAGAAAGATTAGGATTAAAGTAATTACTTTAATCTCCTAACTTCGATAGCGAATTCTCTGCCTCTTTCTTTATAGTTTTTAAACATATCAAAACTTGCAGCGCCTGGTGAAAGCACAACAACACCACCTTCTTCAGCTTCAGCATAAGCTTCAATTACTACTTGGTCTAAAGTTCCTCTCCTAATAATTTTTGTAGGAGAGCCTAAAGCTTCACCAAGTTTTTCCTCAGCCTCAATCAAAGCCTTCTCCATTTTATTTGCATTTGATCCCATCAAGATGACAGAATGTAGGTTTTCTTTAGTAAGAATTTTTAAAGCCCAATCACTGTAGTCCCCACCTTTGTCATGGCCACCAGCAATTAAAACCATTGGTTCATCAAATGAATCTACTGCAGCCATAGATGTCTCAGGCGTAGTAGAAAAAGAGTCATTATAATATCTAACTCCTTTTAATTCTCTAACAAATTCAAGCCGATGTGGTAAACCTTGAAATTCACTCACTACTTTCACAATGACTTCATTCTTAACTCCTAACTCTTTAGCGACAACAATCGCAGGCATCACATTTTCTAGATTATGTGAACCAAGTAGTTTTACATCTTTCACATCCATGATTTTTTCAACTTCACCACTTTTAGAATAAAAAATCTCAAAATCTTTCACAAAAGCTCCATTTTTAACTTTTTTCTGTTTACTTACAGTGAATAAGTCCCCTTTCACAAGTGGTTTATAGTGATTGATATATTTATAGTCTTCATTCATTATCACTACAGATTTTTCATTTTGATGAGATAAAATAGACTCTTTTGCTTCTAAATATTCCCCAGTATCTTCATGATAGTCTAAATGTTCACTAGTAGTATTTAAGAGGATCGAATAGTGTGGACTTTTAGTTAAGTCTTGAAGTTGGAAACTGGACATTTCCAGAACTACAATACTGTCATTCTTCAGCTTATCTAAAAAATTTACAGCTGGTTCACCTATATTTCCTCCCAAATAGCTATCTTTACCAGATTTTTTTAAAATATAATGCAGCAATGTCGAAGTTGTACCCTTACCTTTTGTCCCAGAAACACCAATCACTGAACAAGGACATTGATCTAAGAAAAACGCAGTACAGCTAGTAACTTCTGCCCCTCTTTGTGCTGCTTTTTGAATATGTGGATCATGGAATCTTATCCCCGGACTTCTAAAAATCACATCGAAATCATCTAGGTCATCAAGGTAGCTCTCTCCCAGCCTTACAGAGACGCCTTCCGGCATTTTATCTTCTAGATCAACATTTCGATCACAAATTGTTATATTTGGGAAATTATTTTTATGTAAATATTCAAAAACAGCTGTTCCCTCTACTCCAAAGCCTAAAATTGCAATTTTACTTCTTTGATTCATTTTGTTTTTTTATTTTAATTCACCTAATTTTACACCATATTCCCCTTTTTTTCCAATAAACTTAAAGAATGCAAGCCCAATGCTAACTTGCCTTAAAAAAATCTTTCATGGTATAATAAGCGCAAGCGGTCAAAAGAAGAATTGAAAATCAGTTAATCATATAAGTGTATGGACAAACTCGACCAATGGATGAGTCGAACTGTTGGAACAAAAAAATCTGAAAAATCGAAAACAGAAAATAAAAATTCCAATAAGAAGAATGATCAAAAGTCTAAAAAAGGATTTTTGTCTAAAGTAAAAGATTCCTTTAATAAAAAGGGAAATTCTAGTAAATCTTCTCATCCAAACAGTAAGAAGAAGCATACTTCAAAAAATGCAAATAGCTCACAAAATTCTAATAATTCGCACAGAAGTTCACATTCAAAGTCGAATAGTAATAAGTCGAATAATCAAAAGAATTACAAATCAAAGAGCAGAAATAATAGGCAAAATAGTAATCACACTAGAAAGTCTAAACCAACTCCTATTCTAAAAGGAAAAGTTAAAATTATTCCTTTAGGGGGATTAAATGAAGTTGGGAAAAACATGATGGCAGTTGAATATGAAGACGATATTGTCATTATTGATATGGGATTCGAATTCCCTAGTGAGGATATGCTAGGAATCGACTATGTAATTCCAGATGTTACTTACCTCGAAGATAATAAAGACCGCATTCGAGGAGTTTTAATAACACATGGACACTTAGATCATATCGGTGGTGTTCCTTATATCTTGCCAAAACTAGGTTATCCACCAGTATTCTCTGGAAGGTTAACTCTTGGGCTGATTGAACAAAAGATCAAAGAGTTTAAATTAGAAAAATATACAAAACTCAGAGCTGTTCATCCCAAGGAGGCTATAAAGTTAGGAAAAATGACTGGTACTTTCTTTAGGGTATCTCACTCGATTCCTGATGCTTTCGGGATAATATTAGATACTCCAGAAGGAAAATTAGTGCATACAGGAGATTTCAAGTTTGATCCAACTCCTCCTAGAAATATAGAAGTTGCAGATGTAAACACAATTGAAGCCTTAGGTCAGCAAAATGTTCTAGCACTTTTCTGTGAGTCTACGAACTCTATGAAGCCTGGTCATACAATGTCAGAAAAAGAAGTTGGTGAAGAATTAGAACAATTAATCCGAAATACTTCAGGAAGAGTAATTATTGCTTCTTTCTCAAGTCAAATTGGAAGACTTCAACAGATTCTAGATGCCGCAGTTAACAACAATAGAAAAGTCTTTGTTAGTGGTAGAAGTATGACAAATAATATTGAAACATCTTTTAAGCTTGGATATCTCAAGTTTCCTAAAAATTACGTACAAGACATCAGGAAATATAAGAGCCAAAGTAAAAATCTTAAAGATGAAGACACCTTAATTCTAACTACGGGATCTCAAGGTGAGGCAGTTTCAGCCTTGTCAAGAATGGCAAGAAACGAACATGCTCATATCAAAGTAAAGAAACGTGATACGATTATTCTTTCCTCATCTCCAATTGTTGGAAATGAAAAAGCAATTAATACAGTTATTAATAATCTTTGTATTTTAGGTGCAGATGTTATCCATAATCAAATGGCTGACATCCATACTTCTGGACATGCGAAACAGGAAGAATTAATTAGAATGATTACTTCCATTAAGCCAAAATATCTTATTCCAGTTCACGGAGAATATTATATGCGTCAAAGCTTAGTTAAGCTAGCTCGCGAGCAATGTGGTATCCCAGAAGACAACATTATTATGTTGCAGAACGGAGACGTTTTATTGGCAGAAAAAGGTAAAGTTGAAAAATCACCAGAAAAAATTGAGACCAAATATATTCTTATCGATGGAAGTGGAGAAGGTCATATTGGCTCACAGGTTCAATATGATAGAGAGATACTTTCTCAAAATGGAGCTCTAATAGTTATGCTTTACATTTCCAGGAAAACTAGAAAAATCAAAAGAAGGCCTGATGTGATTTCAAGAGGATTCATTTATATGCATGAGTCAAACCAGATAATGAAGGAAATCGGAATAGAAGCTGAAAAAGCATACAAAAAGCTAATAGATAAAAATCCAAAAGCAGAAAGAAGAGACGTTAAAAAATACGTTCAACAGGCATTGGACAAACATACTCACAAAACATTGGAAAGAAGACCGCTTATCATTCCAATACTGGTAGAAATGTAGAAAATCTTTTAGAATTGAAACGAATAAAGAGCAGTTTATATAAGCTGCTCTTTAAATATTTAAATAAACATTCCTATGCAATTAGTTCTAAATTCACCACTAGAAATAGTTTTCACTGCTATTTATTTTATTTTACCGGCATATTTTGCCAACATGTGTCCTGTACTTTTCGGAAAATTGAATTTACCACTTGGCAAACCAATCAATGAGAAATTATTTGGTTCACATAAAACCTGGAGAGGATTCTATGCTGGATACATTGGCGCATTAATAATTCTTTTTCTTCAATATTATCTCCAAACCGAGGGAGTATTCTGGATTTATAAGATTATTGACTATTCTCTAGAAAATATTTTCTTATTCGCTTTTATTTTTGGAATTGGAGCAATTTTTGGAGATCTATTAAAATCATTTTTCAAAAGAAGGATTGGGATAAAACCAGGTGCTCCATGGTTTCCATTTGATCAAATTGATTTAGTGCTCGGTGCATTTTTATTCCTTTTGCCATTCTTTATACCTCCATGGGAAATCTTTGTAGCATTGCTAATTGTTACACCCATACTCCATTTTTTGACAAACTTAGTTGCCTATTTAATTGGTTTAAAAAAAGTGTGGTGGTAAGCCACACTTTTTCATTTTGATTTTCTAGATTTCTTTAAGATTGAGATTTAGTTTTTCTTGAAAATAATTTTCCAAATCTACTTCTAATATTTTGACCAAGATCTTTTACTTTCTTAACTGCTGAAACAACAGCTTGTACAGGTTTACTTTCAACGACCTGTCTAGTTTTTTCAAGCATTAGACCTTTGAAACTTCTTGAAGTTTTTTCAGCTTTTGTAGATTCTTTACCTTCTCTTTGCTCTTTATTAAATTTCGCAATATCCTGAATTGCTCCAATTCCAACTTTATTTCCGTCCTTAGTCATGCCAATCACGGTTTCTTCAGCTTTTTTCTCAATAGACTTTAATCTAGCAGCATCTCTTTCATTTTTTGCTTTATTAAAAGATGCAATATCCTGAAGCATTTGAGAATCAAATTTCGATTTATCAAAGTCAGAATCATCAACTTCAACGATAATATCCTCAACAGCAATTTCTTCGGCTGGATTCAATTCTAACTCAGTTTGACCATCAATAAATTGACTGTCATCAACCTCAAGAACAATATCTTCTACGCTCATTTCCGTTTGAGCATTTGCGAACTCAGAATCATCAACTTCAACAATGATATTTTCAATCAGATAAAGATCATCAGAAGAATCTATTTTTTTTGAACGAACTTTTGAAATCTTCCTAGATTCAGTATTCTGAGATTTTTTTCTTTTTAATCTATAATGAGCTCTTACCATTTCAGTCAACTCAGCATCGTGAATTTTCATATAATCATCAAGTCCTTCTTTAGTTTGAAAAATTTCTAAATTGTAACCAGGATGAACTAAGTCATCTAGACTTGAGTAGCCATTGTAGTGCATGATTGCTGCAGAAGCCTTCATGTATTTCATACCATGATATGGCGCTTCACCATTTAAAAATGACTCTGAGTTATAATGTCTAGTAACTAAAGCACAAGATGAATCACCAGGCTTCAAAGTTTTTAATTCTGTAGGATTTATTCCCGTTCCAGAAATCTCAACATCTTCTGGAGTAGATTCAGGGATCTCAATTTTAACTTCTGCTCCATCAACAGCACCATTTATGGCTCCAGATTTAAACGAATATGTCCATTTTTCCTTTAGATCAGGTGTATTATCACCAACAATAATCGTATTATTATCTAATGAAGCAGTACTTTCTTCAGATGCAATATTATTTTCATTTGAGTTTGAATTTTTTTCTCCACCAATTATGTGTTCAGCGTCAGCTGTTTTCTGACTTGAGTTTAGTTCCTCATCTCGGGGGCTTTTTTCAAGATCACTATCATCATTTTCTTCCCCAAGTTTAGCTGCATTCTTTTTTTGACTTCCAATATCTGAAGATGCATTGCCGCTGTTTCTTCCAAATAAATCACCATAGAAATGATTAGTCCCTCCGACTACAGCTCCTGAAGTAACAAGAACCAAAAGCATCGCCCAGATCTTTCCACTAATATTTCTTTTGATTTTTTCTGGGGTTTCAGCTCTTGATTCGGAAACTTGCTCAACAGCAGGATAAGCCTTGCCAGAGAAGTTTCTCATAGCTTTTCGAGCATGAATTAACTCGCTCAGGTCTATATCTTTGCCTAATATTTCTTTAATAAGTTTATAAAGTTTTGCATCAGCCTTAACTAGATCACCAGAATCAATCAAAGAGTCAATATTTGCTAAATACATTTTAGTTGATTCAAGAATAATCTCTTCTTGTTCAAAAGCATGAACAACTAGATCTGCAGATTTGAATCCTCTTTCATCAATAAGTTCACTGATTTCTTTTAGCATTCTAGTAACTGAGCCCCTAGATTTCATATGATCTAGAATATATTGAGCCAATGCTAATTTTTTTGAATCAGCAGTTTTGTAGTTATCTAATGCATGACGCATTACTAAAAGTTTTTTCTCATGGGTTTCAATACCTTTAGAATCATTCAAGGCTTCTTGAATGTCTTCAGTTCTTATATTTATAGTCGCATCGGTTGCAAAAGCTTGTAATTCCTCATCTGTCATTTCAGATGGATCTTCGACTCTAATAGTTTGAGTTCGAGCAAGTGGATCTACTGTATCATCAAATTCGAATCTTGGTCTCGGATCTGTTGGCGAATCATTCAAGGCATCACTAATATCCAATTGTGCAGCAGCATTACCTTCAGGAATTGCTGCTAAGGGAGTTGAAGGTGTAAACCCACCCTTTGGTCTTACTGCATCAAACTGTCCAGAAATTCTTTCTAAAGATTTATCAATTGCCTCATCGCTTCCATAGTCATCAATTTTAGGTAAAAGAATCTCTCCGTCAGGTCCAAATTCATCATCATCAATTATTGCAGCTTCAGCCTTTACTGGAAGTTGTGGTTCATGTAAATCTCCAAAAAGTTCATCAATATCTTCGTAGGTAATTTCTCCAGTCTCTCTATCAAAGTCAGAGTGTCCGCTCAAATCAAATCCAGGATTAGTAGTCTCTCTAGGAGTGGTTTCATTATCGAGATCTAAAGAAGCTAAAGGCTGCATAGGCATTCCAGTTGAATTTTTTGCAATCTCATTGTCTTCAAAATCTCTTATTCCAATAGCTTTAAACCAGCCAGGATTTGTTGCAGATCGTTTATCTAAACCATGTTCTTGAGTCACTGCATCTTCAACTCGATCAGATAAATTTTCTCTTGAGGAGCTTATCGCTTCACTAGCATATGGATCTACAAATTCACTTTCTAACCTTCCATAATTTTCAAAGCCAGGGAAAAAGCTCACATGTGGAGTTGATTTCTTATCAATATCAGTTCGATTACTAGGAGGATCTGAAGATTCTGACCCACCTTTAATTAAGTATAAATCTGGTTTTTGCTTTCCTTCTCCCATCTTACAAAAGAATTAATGTTTTTAAGTTTTCTAGAATAAGTATTTTCCTTTGATTTGTCAAGCTCTCTGTTTATCATCCGAATTGTATCTTCTTTTTTTTGATTACTCAATTTTTATAACGAGTTTTTAACAATTTTGTAACAAAAAAATGTAACCATTTTATGTAAAGGTGTTATTGCTAGCGTAACAATGGTTAATCAAAAACGTTATATCAATCGCAACTAATCCGAAAACCATGAAAAACAAGTCACTAATCATTGCTCGGATAGTCAACAGCCTTCTGTTAACGGCACTATCAGTTTACCTCATGTCAATCCCAGCAACAGCACTCACTAAAAAAACAGAAAACAATAAAAACGTCAACTATACAAATAGTCAAAATCTTTCTGAAGGGGATGAAAGATTCTCAAATAACTAATAGAAACAAAACTTAAATATTCAGTATTCTGAGGGGGATGAATACTTACAAAAAAGACTCTAAATATATTAGGGGCTTTTTTGTTTATTGGTAAAAACAGAAAGTTGACAAAAAATCATTAGCACTCTAAAATAAAGAGTGCTAATTTCTAACTTAGAAACATGCAAATACCAGACAATTTTACAGACAAAACTTTTCAGTTATTAGGAAGTGCAAAGCGACTTGCACAACTAAAAGGCCATCAGGAGATAACTTCATTGCATATAATTTATGAAATGCTTCTCCAACAAGGAACAATCATTTGTCCATTACTTGAAAAATTTAATGTAGACATCGAAAAGTTAAAAAATGAATTAAATCTAAAAATTGATACTCTGCCAAAAGTTAGTGGAGGACAACAGTTTTATTCAGCAAATTTAAACAAAGTTTTAACAAAAGCTTCAAGTTTTGCTGCAAATATGAATGATGAATTTATTTCAGTAGAACACATATTTCTAGCATTTTTAAATGAAGAAAATGAAGCAAGCGAAATTCTTAAAAAATATAAGTTAAACAAATCAGAATTAGAAAAAACTTTAAAAGATTTAAGAGGAGGAGAACGAGTAACAAATCGTAATCCAGAAAAAGTTTACCAAGCTCTTGATAAATATTGCATAAATTTTAACGAATTAGCGAGACAAGGAAAAATTGATCCGGTTATTGGTAGAAATGAGGAGATCCGACGTGTGATGCAGATTCTTTCAAGAAGAACAAAAAATAATCCAGTACTAATTGGGGAACCTGGAACTGGTAAAACCGCAATAGTCGAAGGTTTAGCAAATAGAATTATTGATGGAGATGTACCAGATACGCTTAAGGACAAAGAAATTTTAGCTCTTGATCTAGGTTCATTAATCGCTGGAACCTCCTATAGAGGTGAGTTCGAGGAAAGATTAAAAGCAATATTAAAAGCTATTAAATCGAAGGACGGAAAAGTAATTCTATTTATCGATGAGCTACATACTCTAGTTGGTGCGGGAGCTTCAGAAGGGTCAATGGATGCTTCAAATCTATTAAAACCAGCTCTAGCTCGTGGAGAAATTCGTGCACTTGGAGCAACAACATTAAAAGAATATCAAAAGTACATTGAAAAAGATCCTGCTTTAGAAAGACGTTTTCAGCCGGTTTATGTTGATGAACCATCGGTTGAAGAAACGGTTACAATTCTCAGAGGAATCAAAGAAAAATATGAACTTTTCCACGGTGTAAAAATTTTAGATGAAGCAATAGTTGCTGCAGCAAAATTATCTGATCGCTACATAACAGATAGATTTTTACCGGATAAGGCGGTGGATCTTATTGATGAAGCAACAGCTGTCCTAAAAATTGATTTAGAAAGCTCTCCTGCAGAAATTGATGAATTGAATAGACAAGTAATGCAGCTAGAGATTGAAAAGGAAGCAATTAAGAAAGAAAACAATAAAAAATCTAAAGATAAATTAGAGAGTATCGAAAAAAGATTAGCTGCTCTAAAAGAAAAGCTAAATTCATTGAAATTACTTTGGAAAAATGAAAAGAATGTTATTGACGAGATAAATGAGAAAAAAGAAAAAATCGAGAAATTAAATATTGAAGCAAGTTGTTACGAAAGAGAAGGAAAATTAGATCAAGTAGCTGAAATCCTTTATTGCAAAATTCCAGAGTTACAAAATAAAACTGTAGATTTAGACAAAAAATTAGAGAAAATGCAGGACGGAAATCGAATGCTAAGGCAAGAAGTTACAGAACAAGACATTGCCAGAGTAGTCAGCAAATGGACTGGTGTCCCAGTAAAAAAACTAAGTTCATCAGAAAGTGAAAAACTAGTTCACTTAGAACAAGAGTTAAAAAAACGAGTTATCGGACAAGATCAAGCAGTTACAGCAGTCAGTAATGTAATTCGAAGATCCAAAGCAAATATTTCAGAAGAAAATAGACCGATCGGTTCATTCTTATTTTTAGGTCCAACCGGAGTAGGAAAAACCGAACTAGCAAAAACGATGGCATCATTCTTGTTTAACGACGAAAAAGCCATGATCCGACTAGACATGAGTGAATATATGGAATCACACAGTGTCTCAAAAATAATCGGTTCACCGCCAGGTTACATCGGTCACGAAGAAGGCGGACAATTAACAGAAAGAATCAGAAAAAGACCATATTCAGTAGTACTTTTCGATGAAGTTGAAAAAGCACATCCTCAGGTTTTTAACATCTTGTTACAAGTATTGGATGAAGGTCATATCACTGATGCAAAAGGGCGAAAAGTAAATTTCAAGAACACGATAATAATCATGACCTCTAACATTGGAAGTCAGGATATTCTAGATTTTAAAGGAGAACAAACGGCGTTAGAATTGAAGATTAATGAAAAGCTGAGAGGATTTTTTAAGCCAGAATTCTTGAATAGAGTTGATAACATCACAATTTTCAATCCATTAAAAAAAGATCAAATCAAAGGTATCGCACAGTTCCAATTCGATAAACTTGCTCTTAGACTGAGAAAGCAAAATATTGAAATTTCTATCTCCGAAAAAGCTTTAGAATATCTAGCAGAAAAAGGATTCGATCCAAATTTCGGAGCACGCCCACTTAAAAGGCTAATTCAAGATGAAATTGAAAACCCACTCGCTATAAAAATTCTCGACGGATCAATAAAAAGTGGAGATAATGTGAGTAT
>CAYNUR010000026.1:0-11825 GCA_964400435.1 uncultured Candidatus Peribacteria bacterium | reverse complement strand
AAAAGTTAGAGTTTGTAAAAAATCTAAAGAAGTAATTGATAAAAAATAATAATGGCTAAAGTAACTGATTTAAAAACTAGATACACAGAAGAAATTCTACCAAAGCTACAAGAAACTTTAGGTATTAAAAATGTCATGTCTGTACCAAAGATTACTAAAGTAAAAGTAAATACAAGTTTTGGTTCATATGTAAAAAGTGGAAAAGGAACTGACTACTCTCACATTGTTGAAAACATCACAGCAATTGCGGGCCAAAAACCAGTTCTAAACAAAGCTAAGAAATCGATCTCAAACTTTAAAATAAGAGAAAACGATGTTATTGGAACTTCAGTAACATTAAGAGGACAAAAAATGTACGACTTCTTGAACAAACTAGTGAATATTGTATTCCCACGTGTTAGAGATTTCAGAGGAATCTCACCAAAAGCATTTGATGGAAATGGAAATTACAGCATCGGATTTAAAGAGCACATTGTATTTCCAGAAATTAGTCCAGATGATGTAATTAAATTACACGGATTACAAATTGTAATCACCACAAATACAAGTTCTGATGAAGAAGCATTCGAATTGTTAAAAGCATTCGGATTCCCATTTACTAAAGTAAACAAACAATAAATCATGAGAAAAGCTTTAAAAGTAAAAAAAAAGAAGAAAAAAGAAGCTGTAAAAAGAGCAATTCACAATAATAGAAAACCTAAATTTCCAACTAAGGTTTATAACATCTGTGGAAAATGTGGAAGAGTAAGAAGTTATATGAGAAGATTCGGAATTTGTAGAATTTGTTTCCGTGAATTAGCAAGAGAAGGGAAAATTATGGGTGTTAGAAAATCATCTTGGTAAAATAACTATTCAATATTATGTATACAGACCCAATTGCAGACCTACTAACTAGAGTAAGAAATGCCCATATGGCAGAGCACAAAAGTTTGAACGTACCACATTCAAACTTAAAAGAAGAGATTCTCAAAGTAATGAAAAGATATGGATTCATTGAAAATATTAAAGTAAGTGGAGACAAGAAAAAAGAAATCGAAGTTACTCTAAAAACTGATGGATCAAAATTAAATTTAAGAAGAGTAAGCAAACCAGGACAAAGAATTTACAGAAAAAACGATGAACTTAGAAAAGTAAAAAGTGGACTTGGAATTAACATTCTTTCTACATCAAAAGGAATATTATCAAACATTGAAGCAAAGAAAGAAAATATCGGAGGAGAAGTACTATGTGAAATTTCCCATTAATACCAACGCTAACTAAAAATTATGTCACGAATTGGAAAACAACCTATCACAATACCTAACGGAGTAACTGTAGATATTAAAGACAATATTGTTACTGTAAAAGGTAGTAAAGGAGAATTAAAAAGAGAAATTAATCCAATAATTAAGGTTGAAGTAAAAGAAAATGAAATTATTCTTACAAGACCTGACGATAGTAGTGAAGCAAAATCTTTCCATGGACTATATAGATCACTAGTTGCAAACATGGTTGAAGGAGTTACTCAAGGATTCCAAAAGAAATTAGAAATCGTAGGTGTTGGTTACAGAGCAAAGGCAAGTGGAAAAAAAATCACATTAAATCTTGGCTATTCACATCCAATCGAATATACTGCGCCAGACGGAATTGAGTTCAAGATGAGTGAAGAGAATAAAAACATGATTATTGTAGAAGGAATTGATAAAGAAGTTGTAGGAGAAGTAGCTGCTAAAGTAAGATCATTTAGAAAACCAGAACCATATAAGGGTAAAGGTGTTAAATACCACGACGAATATATTAGAAGAAAAGCTGGTAAAGCAGCCGCCGCTAAATAAACAAATTAATTTTTATTAAAATGTCTACAAGAAAACAAGAACTAAGAAATCGCAGACGCAATAAGATAAGAAAAAGAATTCTAAGTAATTCAGCTAAACCTAGACTAGTTGTTTTCCGAAGTAACTCTAACATTTATGCTCAAATAATAGATGATAAAGCAGGAAAAACTCTAGCAAGTGCATCAGATTTAAAAGTTAAAGACGGAAAAAAATCAGAAAGAGCATTCGAAGTTGGTAAAGAAGTAGCAAAAAAAGCAAAAGAAATGAAAGTTTCAGAAGTAGCTTTCGATAGAAACGGTTACAAATACCACGGTAGGGTAAAAGCTCTAGCTGATGGAGCCAGAGAAGAAGGTCTAAAATTTTAATTCAAAATTATTTAAAGTATTATGAACAGAAGAAGAAACAACAAATCAAGATTCAAAAAAAGAGAACCTAAAGAATTTTCTGAAGAAGTAATTCAGATTGATAGAGTTACTAGGGTAGTAAAAGGTGGTCGTAAACTTAGATTTAGAGCAACTGTAGCTATTGGTAACAAAAAAGGAAAAGTTGGAATCGGAGTTGGTAAATCTAAAGAAGTAACTGGAGCAATTCAAAAAGCTATTTCGAAAGCTAAGAAATCTCTAATTACTGTACCAATTGATGGAGCTACAATTCCACATAATGTTAAAATTAAATACAAATCATCAAAAATTATTTTTATGCCAGCTGGACCTGGTACAGGAATCATTGCTGGTGGACCTATTCGTAAAGTACTAGATTTAGCTGGAATCAAAGATATCCTAAGTAAATCATTTGGTACTACAAATAAAGTAAACAATACTAAAGCAACTTACGAAGCTTTAAGTAGATTACAAGAGACTCCTGGAATGGCAAAGAGACAAAAATCATCAAGAGAATCAGCTGAAAAAGAGAAAAAAGAACAACCAAAGAAAAAAAGTACTAAGAAAGAAGAAACAAAGAAATCAGATTCAAAACCCAAAAAGAAAGAAGACAAACCAAAGAAAGAATCTACAAGTAAAAAAGACTAAACTGCTAATCTATTAAAATGTCATTGTTAGAATTAAAAAGTAAAGTTAAACAAAAGAAGAAAAGAGTTGGACGTGGAAACGCTTCAGGTCATGGAACATACAGTTGCCGTGGTATGAAAGGTCAAAGTGCAAGAAGTGGTGGAAGAAGAAGACCTGGATTCGAAGGTGGACAAACTCCATACTACATGCGAATGCCTAAACTTAGAGGTTTTAAAAACCCTAACAGAATAGAATTCCAAGTAGTTAACGTTGGAGAATTAAATGTTTTTGATGACAACGCTGAAGTTACACCAGAAAAACTTCACGAAATGAAACTAATTTCAAAATTAAGTGAACCTGTGAAATTATTAGCAGGAAAAGGAAAATTAGAAAAAGAATTAAATATTACTGTTCATAAAGCTTCAAAATCTGCAATCGAGAAAGTAGAAGCACAAAAAGGTAAAGTTACTTTACTTTTAAAAACTGAAGAAAAGAAAGAAGCTAAAACAGAAAAATAATGTTGAAATATCTAAAACAGATTTGGAATTCTGATGATCTCAGAAAAAAAATACTTTTTACATTCGGAATTCTAGTAATTTATAGATTTGTTGCACATATTCCAGTACCAGGTTCAAATCTTGACGCTTTAAGAGCATATCAACAAATAAGTGAAAATAGTGGAAGTGAACTACTACAACTTTTCAGTCTTCTAACAGGTGGAAGTGCTGAAAGTTTTTCTATTGTACTTATGGGAATATCTCCATATATCAATGCATCAATTATCATTCAATTACTAACTGTAATTGTACCAAAACTTGAAAACCTTTCTAAAGAAGGAGAACAAGGTAGAAAAAAAATCAATTCATACACAAGATGGTTAACACTTCCATTAGCACTTATGCAATCATATGGAATGATTATTCTATTAAATTCAACTACTCATTCAGCTATTCCAATCGTTGAAAACGTAACTAATCCAGCAATAGTACTTCCTATCATGCTTACTATTTCAGCAGGTACAGTAATGCTTGTTTGGTTAGGAGATCTAATTAGTGAAAAAGGAATAGGAAATGGAATATCACTAATTATCTTCGCTAGTATTATTTCACAAGTACCTGTACTTGTTGGACAGAGTCTAGCACTAACTCAAGGAGATGGATCAGGAGCTGTAGATGAAAGTAGACTAATGGCATTTATTGTAATGATTCTATTAACAGTAATACTACTAATAGTCGTTGTATTAGTAGCAGAAGCTGAAAGAAGAATCCCTATTACATACGCTGGAAAAGGAGCAAAAGGTAAAGCAAATCAAACTTACTTACCTATCAAGATAAACCAAGCAGGAATGATTCCTATCATCTTTGCTGTAGCATTAGTAAGTTTCCCGTCAATCCTTGCTCAATTCTTAAAAAACGCAAATTCTACTGGAGTTAGAGACTTTGGTTCAACTCTAGAAGTATTATTCTTACCAAATTCAATCTTATATCTTGTAGTTTATTTCCTATTAGTTGTAGCCTTTACCTTTTTCTATGTAACAATCACTTTCAATCCTGAAAGAATTGCAGAAAACATACAAAAAAGAGGAGGTTATATTCCTGGGATCAGACCTGGAAAACAAACTACTGAATACCTTACAAAAGTTTCAAAAAGACTTACTCTATTTGGAGCTATATTCCTAGCATTCATAGCGATTGCACCACTACTTATTCAATTGATATTCCAATCTAGTTCAATTGGATCAATTCCATTACTAATTTCTGGTGCAGGTATCATTATTATCGTAGGAGTTATCCTTGAGCTTATTAGACAAATCAATGCTCAACTGGTAATGCATGATTACAGCAAGTTCTATTAGAAGTTTTCAAACTTGATTAAAAACTTCTCCAAAGGTACATTAATCGCGTCTTTTAATATTTGACTAATCAAAAATGGATTTAATATTTTTTGGCATGCAAGGTGCAGGAAAAGGAACACTCGGTAAAGCTGTTGCTCAAGAGTTCAATTTAGAGATATTTGAAACAGGAGGAGAGCTAAGAAAATTAGCAAATGAAGATTCTGAACTAGCTAAAAAAGTAAAATCGATTATTGAAGCTGGACACTTAGTTCCAAATGAAGTCGTTATGGAAATCGTTGAAAACTTCATGGAAAATATAAATTCAGAAAAAGGAATACTATTTGATGGAATTCCTAGAAAAGTTGTTCAAGCTGAAAGTCTTAATAAATTATTATCAAAGCATTCAAGAGAATACAAAGCAGTTCTAATTAACATTTCAGAAGAAACGGCACTAGAAAGATTAACAACAAGAAGAATTTGCAAGAAATGTAAACACGTTTATCCATCAGACTTCAATGGAGAACACTGCACAGTTATTCAAGAAAATGGAGAAAAGTGTAATGGCGAATTGATAACACGCTCAGACGATAATATCCAATCAATAAAAAACAGGATCGACGCTTTTAAAAATGAAACTATTCCAGCAATAGAACTGTATTCAGATAAGCTGATAAAAATTGATGGAGAACCAAGCATTTCAGAAGTTAGAGAAATAACAATCGAAACTCTAAAACCAATAATGTAAGAAGATGGGAATAATTATTAAAAACGCAAAAGAAATCGAATTAATGAAAAAAAGCGGCAAAATACTAGCCGAGACTCTTGAATTAGTATGTAAAAACGCAAAACCAGGAATTTCAACATTAGAATTGGATAAAATTGCCGAAGACTATATCAGATCAAGAAATGGAATTCCTGCTTTTAAAAATTATCATGGATTTCCTGCATCAATATGCTCAGCAGTAAATGAAATTGTAGTACATGGAATACCAAATAATAAACAAATATTAAAAGATGGAGATTTATTCACTGTAGATTGTGGAGTTATTTTCGAAGGAATGTACTCAGATGCAGCAAGATCGATTGGAATCGGTGAAGTAAACAATGAAAAGACACGACTAATCCAAACTGCACACAAAGCTTTAGAAAATGGATTAAAACAAGCTAAACCTGGAAATCATCTTGGAGAAATTAGTAAAGCCATAGAAGATACAATAAAAAATGCAGGTTTCCATATCATTGAAGATCTAACAGGTCATGGAATTGGACACCAACTTCACGAAGACCCAGTAGTCTTAAATTACTGGGATGGAGACGGTCCCCTATTAAAAGATGGAATGACCTTAGCTGTTGAACCAATATTCTCAAGTGGAACAAAAAAAATAAAAACTTTAAATGATAATTGGACTATTGTAACTAACGATGGATCACCATCAATACAAATTGAAGAAACCATCCTAATAACTAAAGAGAGCCACGAAATACTCACGAAATCTTAAGCTAGAATAAAAGAAAAAAATAACGCAAGAGAATTGATTTGTAAAAAAAGCAAGTTATATAGAAAAAAAACATTGCATCAATAATATATCTAAGGTAAAATCCAACCGCTTTAAGTCAAAAAAAAGCTAGAAAAAGGGCATACAAATGAGCAAAAAAGAAGACAAAATTGAGATTGAAGGTGTAGTTGTAGAACCATTACCTAATGGGAAGTTTAAAGTCGATATTGGCCAAGACGGCAAAGAAAATATCATCGAAGGCTACCTTGCTGGTAAAATGAGAATGCATTACATCAAAATATTACCTGGAGATCGGGTAACAGTTGAGTTGAGCCCATATGAATTAACTAAAGGAAGAATCACTTATAGACAAAAAGGTAACACTAAGTAATTATGAAAATCGGATCATCAGTAAAAACTAGAAAAAAATGCAAAGGATGCCAAATCGTTGTAAGAAAACGACAAGGTAAACCTGTTAGATATAATATCTGCAAAGTTGATCCAAGACATAAAATGAGACAAGGATAATTGGATTTTAAGTAGTCAGTATTCATCCCCCCAAGAATACTGACTACTTAAAATTCAATTCAAATATCAATTAAACAAAAGAAATGGCACGTATCGCTGGGGTAAATCTACCCAAAGAAAAAAGAGTTGAAATTGGACTTACTGCAATCTTCGGTATTGGAAGAAAGTTAAGTGGTCAAATTCTTGAAGCTGCAAATATTGACAAGAATACGAAAGTTAAAGATCTTACTGAGGACGAAGTTGCAAGACTTAGAGAATTAATTGATAAGCAACCTACTGAAGGTGATCTTAAAAGAAAGATCGCTATGGATATCAAACGTCTAAATGAAATCGGATGCTACAGAGGATTTAGACATAAAAGAAATCTACCAGTAAGAGGTCAAAGAACTAGACAGAATTGTCGAACAAGAAAAGGTAAGAAAAAGACAATTGCTAACAAGAAAAAAGTAGCTAAATAGTAAATAAGTAATTTTCAAATAATGGCTAAAGATAAAAAGGCAGCTAAAAAGCCGACTAAAAAAGTTAAAAAAAGAGCAGTTCCAGTTGGAAACGCATATATTAAAGCGTCTTACAACAATACCATTGTAACTTTAACTGAACCAAGTGGTGATGTTATTGCTTGGGGTACTGCCGGAGCAAGTGGATTCAAAGGAGCAAGAAAAGCCACTCCATACGCTGCACAAGTTGCTGCTGAAAATGCTGCTGAAAAAGCAAAAGTATTTGGATTAGAAAAAGTAAATGTTTATGTAAAAGGTGTAGGAAGTGGAAGAGAACAAGCAATTAGAGGGTTAGTATCCAGTGGTATTGACTTGATTTCTATCAACGACATTACGCCAATCCCTCACAACGGATGCAGAAACAAGAAGCAAAGAAGAGTATAATCCCATACTAGAATATATTATTGATAACTGATAACTAATAATTATGTCACGTCATACCGGACCAATAACGAAAATTTCAAGAAGACTCGGAGTAATGCTATTCACAAACGGTGATAGTAAAACTAAAGCTTTTCAAAAGAAAAACTATAAACCAGGAGAACACGGACAAAAAAGATTTTCAAAAATTTCTGAGTACAACAAACAATTAAGAGAAAAGCAAAAAGCAAGATTTTTATATGGAATCAGTGAAAAACAGTCTAGAAAATATTACGACATGGCTAGTAATAGTGATGAAGTTACAGGTATGAAATATATGATGATTCTAGAAAGTAGATTAGATAACGTGATTTTCAGATCAGGTATTGCCTCTACTAGACCACAAGCTAGACAAATGGTTAGTCATGGACTAATCAAAATAAATGGTCAAAAAGTTAAAACTCCATCAATTTTAGTAAACATTGGAGATAAATTTGAAGTTAAAGAAAAAAGTAAATCATCAACTTTATTTGCTGAAGCAAAAAACTCTAAGCCAAGATCACCTAAATGGCTAAAAGTTGATATTAAAAAATTATCAGGCGAAGTTATTGCCTTACCAGACAGTGATGATATTGAGAAGGTTGTACATAACCAGCTCATTACAGAATTCTATTCTAAATAATCCTCACCCCAATATATTATGCACATCATACAAGAAGAAATTGGTATTCCGAAAATTAAAACAGACGCTATTAACGAGTTTCACACGAATTTTAGTATTAGTCCCCTACCTACTGGTTATGGTGTAACTATGGGTAACTCACTAAGAAGAATTCTACTTTCATCACTACCAGGTGCAGCAATTACAGCTGTAAAAATAGACGGTGTTAGTCACGAATACTCAACAATGAAAGGTGTAGCTGAGAGCGTTTTGGACATTATCCTAAACATGAAACAAGTTTACATCAAAAAAGAAACAAGTGACGTTTCAACTTTAACTCTCGACGTTAGTAAAGAAGGAGAAGTTACAGCTAAAGACATTAAATGTCCTACTGGAGTTGAAATTTTAAACCCAAAACAACATATCGCTACTCTTGCCAAAGGTGGAAAAATTAAAATGGAAATCAGAGTTGAAAAAGGTGTTGGATACGTTCCGGTTAGTCAAAGTCAGAAAAAAGAAACTGATGCAGGAATTATTCTTATCGATGCATTCTTCTCTCCAGTTAAAAAAGTAAGATACGAAGTAGAAGCTACTCGTGTCGGTGAAAGAACAAATCTAGATAAACTAAACCTTGAAGTACACACTAATGGAGCAATCTCTCCTGAAGATGCATTAAAATTCTCTTCAAATATTCTTCAATCTTACTTCAATCTATTTAATGTTGAAAACATTATGGTTGAAGAAGACTTCATGTCTGATATCAAATCAATCATTGAAAAAGAAAAAGAAGAAGAAGCTAACAAACCATCTCAAGAGTCATATACTCCAATTGAAATTCTTGGATTCTCTCCAAGAACGCTTAATGCACTTATCAATGGTGGAATTGGTTCAATTGAGCAGCTTTCAAAATGTACAGAAAGTAAACTATCTAATCTAAGAGGTTTTGGTAAGAAAGCATTAAACGAAGTTAAAGATGCTTTAGAGAAAAAAGGACTTACTCTTGCAGAAGATTAAAATAACTAATAAACTAAGCTCCCAAATCTGATCTAATACTATGAGACACAAAGTAAAAAAAGTAAAACTCGGATCCGACAAAGATCACACAACAGCAATTATGCGAAATCTTGCAATGCAAGTTATTATCCACGATAAGATAAAAACTACTTCTGCAAAAGCTAAAGCTGTACAACCATTTATCGAAAGACTAATTACAGTAGCTAAAACAAGAGAAAAAAGACACGCAATTAGAGAAATAGAAAAAAGATTACAACACGAAGATGCTTCAAGAAAAATATTAGAAGTATTAGTTGATAAATACAAAGATCGCGATTCTGGATATACCAGAATATCTAAATTAGGTTTTAGAAAAGGCGACAACGCACCACTAGTAGCACTTGAACTTGTATAAAATGAAAACATCTATACCAAAAAAAGAAGAAGTCAATAATCAATGGTTTATTGTTGACGCTAAAGGAAAAACTCTAGGACGTATCGCAACTGAAATTGCAAACAAACTTAGAGGAAAAGATAAACCAACTTTCTGTCATCACATGGACTGCGGAGATTTTGTTATCGTAGTTAACTGTGAACAAGTTAAATTAACTGGAAATAAACTAGAAAATAAAAAATACTACAGACATTCAGGATATCCAGGAGCTTTAAAAGAAAGATCAGCAGGTGAAATGTTAGAAAAAAAGCCTGAAGAAGTAGTAAGACTTGCAGTAAGAGGAATGCTTCCTAAAAACAAGTTGAGAAAAAAATTCATGTTAAAGCTAAAAACATATACTGGTGCAGAACATCCACACGATGCTCAATCACCTATTCCACTAGAAGTTTAATAATTAAATAAATGGCAACTACAGCAATCAAAGAACCAGCAATAGAAACACCAGGAGGAAAATACCATTATGCTAATGGAAAAAGAAAAACTTCTGTTGCAAAAGTAAGACTATACAAAGGAAAAGGTAAAATTACCGTAAATAATACTGACATCAAAGAATACTTCCCAGAAAGTGAGTACGTTGGGCTTGTAAAGTTACCACTAAAACTTACTGGAACTCAAAAAGACTTCGACATTACTATTAAAGTAGAAGGTGGAGGTTTACATTCACAAGCTGACGCTTCTAGACATGGAATTGCTAAAGCGCTTGTAGTAATCGATGAAAACAATAGAGTAACTCTTAAAAAAGCTGGAATGCTAACAAGAGATTCTAGAACTAAAGAAAGAAAGAAATTCGGTCTTAAAAGAGCTCGTAAAGCTCCTCAATTCAGTAAACGTTAGACAAAATACAATTAGTTCGTTTCAAGAGCCTTATTTATCTTCATATAAGGCTCTTTTTGTGTTAAAATAACTAGATAGCTAAACAAAAAAACATGACACAAAAAAATCTCCCAAAAGGACTAACTTCTGCAGAGGTCGAAAAAAACTTAGAAAAATACGGTTATAATGAAATTATTCATAAAGAAAGATTCAGATTACTAAAAATTATTCTTTCACAATTCACTTCACTATTAATCATAATCCTAATCATTGCCGGAGTAACTTCCATTCTATTAAACGAAATTATAGATGGTATTGCCATATTAGCTATCGTGGTAATTAACGCTATCATTGGATTCATACAAGAATACAAAGCTGAAAACGCAGTCAAAGCATTGAAAAAAATGGTTATTCCAACAGCGATCGTTATTAGAGATGGACAAGAACAAGAAATCGATATTCGAGAAATAGTACCAGATGACATTGTTATACTGAATGAAGGAGATAAAATCCCTGCAGACTTAAAAATTCTTGAAGCATATTCATTGAAAATAGATGAATCAATGCTTACCGGTGAATCAGTACCTGTAACAAAAGTTGCTCATAAAGATGGGGACAAAGAAGAACGTGAAACCACTCTATTCAAGGGAACTTTAATAACTACTGGACGTGCAATAGGAAAAGTACTTAGAACAGGTACACACACCGAGTTTGGAAAAATCATTGACCTAGTGTCGAAACAGGAAGACTCAAAGTCACCTCTAGCTATTCAATTAGATGATATTGGTAAAAAAGCTGGACTTATTATTTTCGTACTTATTATTATCCTCTTTATCGTTGGTGCAATTAGAGGAATATCATGGCTAGAAATGCTAATGACTTCTGTAGCATTAGGAGTTTCTGCCATTCCAGAAGGTATGCCAATTATCGTCACTCTTACATTGGCTACAGGAGTAACAATTCTTGCAAAGAAAAAAGCAATTGTTAGAAAAATGAATTCAATTGAAACACTCGGAGCAACAACCGTGATTTGTTCAGACAAGACCGGAACACTGACATTAAACGAAATGACAGTAAAAAAAGTCTTTACTGCTAGTCATGAATCAGAGATCGAAGGTTCTGGTTATTCAACAAAAGAAAAAGCAAAGTTAGAAAGTGAAGAAGAAAAGAAAATACTAGATATTTGTGAAAACTGTAATAACTCATTTGTAGATAAACAAATTCTTGGAGACCCAACAGAGATAGCTTTAAAAGTACTTTCAAGAAAAGCAGATTATGTAAATGAATATGAAAAACTAGACGAAAACGTCTTCACTTCAGAAAGAAAAATGATGAGTACACTACACAAAGTAGGTAAAAAGAAAGAAA
>CAYNUR010000025.1:0-11847 GCA_964400435.1 uncultured Candidatus Peribacteria bacterium | reverse complement strand
AGAGAGAGGAGTATATGGATCACGGTGCCGGTTATTTTCTTTATATGATAATTGATGATTTGTTTGAATCAGGTTTTCCAATTTTGGACGATATTGATAAACAAATTAATATTTTAGAAAAAGATGTTTTTGATACTGACCATAGTAAAGATCGCCTTCGAGAAATTCTGCTTTTGAAAAAAGACATCATTAACTTTAGAAGAATTATTATGCCTGAAAGAGCAATAATTGCTCAGCTTGAACATAAGAATAAAAAGTTTTTACCTGAAAACCTCGATGTCTACTTTGATGATACAGTAGATAAAATCGAAAAGATGTGGAACAACCTAGAAAATGACCAAGAGTTAGTAAAATCTCTGCAAGAAACAAATGAATCAGTGATTTCTCACAATACAAATAACGTTATTAAAATTCTTACCGTTTTTTCAGTTGTAATGCTTCCTTTAACCTTTATTACAGGCTTTTATGGGATGAATGTTGACGGCTTACCACTGGTTAATACTCATTCTCCTGTCTTAGCTATCTCGGCATTATTGGCTGCAGTAGTATTCGGAATGATCGCATATTTTAAATATAAAGACTGGATTTAATTCACTTTCACTTGCCAAAAACATTAATTTTGATTAAATTATATGCGATTGAATCCAGAAATTTCTAATTTTATATAAACTATGAAACGCGAGCAAAAGAAAAAAGTTATTACAGATTTCGGTGTTCACGCTAAAGATACTGGCTCTGCACAAGTACAAGTCGCAATTCTTACCGAAAGAATCAATAGCCTTACAAAACACTTAGAAACTCACAAAAAAGATACTCATTCAAGAAAAGGTCTACTAAAAATGGTTGGTCAAAGAAGAAGACACTTGAATTATTTGAGAATGCACAAAAAAGAAGAGTATGAACAAATAATTGACAAACTAAAACTTAGAAAATAGATCCTTAAAAAACCCTATATATAAGGAACCAATCACTTCTCAGGTAGCAAGCTTTAGAGCCTGAAATTCAGACTTTAAAGCTTGTCACTCTGAGGTGACATGGTTCCTTTTAGGGTTAATTTTATAACCCATACAATTTATGGAACCAAAAGAGATGTCTATGACTCTCGCAGGTCGAGAGTTCAAAATTCGTAATTATCCAATTACGACTGCAGCTAGTGGTTATGCATTAGTTTCGCTTGGTGATACTGTCATCATGGCAAATGCTTCTATGTCAGATAAAGGTAGAGAAGGAGCAGATTGGTTTCCAATGGTAGTAGATTACGAAGAAAACTTCTACGCTGCTGGAAAAATCAAAGGAAGCCGTTTTATAAAGAGAAGTGGAAGACCTTCAGAAAACGCTATTCTCACTTCAAGATTGATTGATAGACCAATCAGACCACTTTTCCCAAAAGGGACAACGAACGAAGTACAAATTATTTGTTCAGCTCTTTCTGCTGATCTAGAAGTTGATCCAGCTACTACAGCTATAAATGCAGCATCTGCAGCATTAATGGTTAGTGGAGCGCCATTTGAAGGTCCAGTTGGAGCAGTAAGAATGGGATATGTTGATGGAGAATTAATTGTAAATCCTACCTATACACAATGTGATGAAGGACAATTAGACCTAGTTGTTGCTGGAACTATTGATGCAATAGCAATGGTAGAAGCAGCAGCGAAAGAAGTTTCTGAAGATGTATTATTAGAAGCTTTAGACATTGCGCACAAACATATTAAAGAAATTTGTGAACTTCAAATTAAATATGCTGAACAGTTCGAAGTTGAAAGACTTGTTGCAGATATCCCTGAAAAGAATCAGGCTGCAATAAAAGCTGTGGAAGATTTCGTTACAGACGAAATACTAAATGAAGTTAAAGGAAAAACTAAAAAAGAAGTTAAGAAAAAAGTTAAAGCTATAGAGGAAAAGATCATTGAAAAATATCAGTCAGAGATTGAAGAAGAGCAGTTCTCTGAAGGTGAACTTAAAGGATTTTTAGGTGATGCCATTGATGCAAATATGAGAAAGAATATCTTAGAAAAATCTGAAAGAATTGATGGCAGAAAAGTTGATGAAATTAGACCTGTTAGTTCACAAGTAGATATTCTACCAAGAACTCATGGGTCAGCAATCTTCCAAAGAGGAGAAACTATGGCTTTGACTATCACAACTCTTGGAGGTCCTGGTGATGCTCAAATCGTTGATAGAATGGATGCAGATCTTACGAGAAGATATTTCCATCATTACAATTTTCCACCATTCTCTACAGGTGACATTAAGCCACTAAGAGGAGCAAGTAGAAGAGAAATTGGACATGGTGACCTTGCTGAAAGAGCCTTACTACCGGTTCTGCCTACGAAAGAAGAGTTCCCATATACAATGTGGCTAGTATCAGAAATTGTAAGTTGTAATGGATCAAGTTCTATGGCTTCAGTTTGTGGTTCTACACTTTCATTAATGGCTTCAGGTGTACCAATTAAAAGACCAGTTGCAGGTATTGCCATGGGATTAGTTATGGATAAAGAATCAGGAAACTACAAAATTTTAAGTGATATCCAAGGTCTAGAAGACTTTGCTGGAGATATGGATTTCAAAGTTACAGGAACTTCTGAAGGAATCACTGCCTTACAAATGGATATCAAGATCAAAGGTCTTTCAACTGACTTAATGAGAGAAGCTTTAAACAAAGCAAAAGAAGGAAGACAATTCATTATGGATAAAATGCTTGAAGCAATTTCTAAACCAAGAACTGAACTTTCAAAAAATGCTCCAATGATTATGAGCATGCAGATAAATCCAGATTACATTAGAACAATTATTGGTAAAGGAGGAGAAACTATCCAAAAAATTACGGAAGAATGTAATTGTGAAATTGATATTTCTGATGAAGGATTAGTAACTATTACTGCTCCTACTCAAGAGGACGGACAAAAAGCTAAAGACTGGATTAATAGATTGACGTATGAACCAGAAGTTGGAGACATTTTTGAAGGAAAAGTTGTAAGAATTATGGACTTTGGTGCATTTGTAGAAATCAAACCAGGAACGGATGGTTTAGTTCATATTTCACAACTAGCGAATGAAAGAGTAAATAAAGTTGAAGACGTAGTTTCAGTAGGGGACACACTAAAAGTAAAACTGGTAGAAAAAGATTCTCAAGGTAGATACAATCTTTCTCATAAGGCAGTTTTAAATGAAGATACAAAAAAAAGTGATTCAACTGCTACACCAGAAGAGTCAAAAGGTGATAAACCAGAACAAGGAAAAGGTGGACACGGAACAACAGTTCCAGGAACAACTTCAGTAAGAAAAATTGACTAAGAAGGAAATAATAAAATTCTTTTGACCGCAACAAGAGAGAGTTATAAACTCTCTCTTGTGAATTAAAGTTGTTCTTGCAGGTATCGTATAATGGTATTACGTCGCCTTGCCATGGCGAAGACAGGGGTTCGATTCCCCTTACTTGCTCCAAATTTTTCTAAACTCAGTACCCTTCCAATTATTAAACATCTTCACCTCGAGTATCCTCAACTCTTTTCTTTATTTCTTCAACGTTAGTAGAAACTACATCTTTTTTTGGTTGTAAATTTCTAATATTCTCTCTAATCTGATCAATTCTATCAGGCCTTAAACCATTTTCCAGCTGATAAGCATAAGAATTTTCTGGATTCACCGGTGAAACTTTCCAAGCTTGCTCCCAATAACTACTAAACTTCATGATTTAATGAATTATTTAATTTTCTCCTAACAAAAGTGGAGATTATTCTACTAATTATCCTGAAAGAATGCAAAGCAGATACGAATAATTATTTAGCACTCAAAATGTAGAAAAAGACATTTAGAAGAGTTTAAGTTAATATATGATAAAACTCCGATCACTTTGATTTTACTGATACAAAAAAATGTTTATAGCTCACCTCCCCGCAGGTTACATTCTAGCCAAACACTTAAAAAAGAAAAATAATTTTCGGAATAAATCAATTCTTCAAGTAACACTTTTTGGGAGCATTTTTCCCGATTTAGACTTAGTTTATTTTTATCTGATCGACAATCGACAAACATTGCATCATGATTATTGGATCCACACACCATTTTATTGGTTTGTGATTTATTTAATGAGTATTAGTCTTGCAAAACTGCTTAAGCTTAAAAAATATTCACCATTTATCACAGCCTTTCATTTAGGAATTTTCCTTCATTTAATTTTGGACACTTATGTTGGAAAAATTAACTGGTTTTTTCCCTTTTCAAAACAAAGTTTCGCAATTTTTGAAGTCCCTGAAAGATACGATTCATGGATATTAAACTTTGTTCTGCATTGGAGCTTTATCCTTGAATTAGCAATATTAGTTTATGCATTAATAATTTTCTTTAATTTAAAAAATCCAACTACAAAGACAATATTTGATCAAACTTCTGAATAAATTAGTTATTAACTCTTGATCATAATTCTGGCATTATTTACAAAATAAATTCTCAATAATGCCAATCAATGACCCAACACCTGACGGAGAATACAAAGCTTCATGGTTAGAGCTTTTTTATGACCTTGTATTCGTAGCTTTAGTTGCCCAACTGACCTACGAGTTCAGCAAACACCACAGCACTGTAAAAGATTTCCTCAATATTTTCATTGTAGGATATATGATTTTTTATGCATGGTGGAACACAACTGCAAGCAGAAATTTAAAGCAAAAAGACGATCTATTAGACATAGTTTCCATCCAAGCTCAAATGGTGCTTATTGTCATTATGGGATTAACTTTACCAAAAGGATTCACAGACCAATCTCAAATATTTTTTGCCAGCTTCACTCTTCATGGTATTATTAGTTTATTTTTATTGAGGAGATTTTACACAACCTATCCCAAAAAAAGATCAAATACACTTAATATTTGGTGGGGATTTTTATCAGCATATGTCCTTTGGTTTACTGCTGGATTTTTATCAGGAACATACCTTTACATATTCGCTTTTCTCGGACTAGCAGTTCACTTCTTTACACCATTTACAAAGGGAAAAGGCAATAAAGTTACCTTACTAAATATGAACCATTTTTTAGAAAGAGTAGGACTTTTTCTTTTGGTAGTAATGGGAGAAGCAGTACTGGTTGTTGCCTTAGTAAATTCAGCATCAGCAAAACTCGATTTTTTCAGAATTGGAATTGTACTCTGTGGTCTTCTACAAATGGTCTCACTTTGGTGGCTATATTTCCCCTTCATTGAGAGTAAAGATATTAGTAAACGCGCAAGGTGGTTTATGGTACTTTTGCACTCACATGGAATACTTTATGGCAGTTTAATATTTATCGCTGCAGGTCTTAAAACTATTATTAATTCACCAGAAGCAAACCTAGAAGAATATTGGATTTTTGTCTTAGGATTAGCTGTTATGATAGCAGCGTTTAACAGCATCAGAGTTTCATTACATTATCCTTTGAGAAAAGGATTAATTTCATTGATTTCATACGTTCTCATTCTTGCAATTGTTACAACGATAGCAATCTATTTCGAGCTTTCCTCAGTCACTCTTGTTGCCTTAACAACTGCTCAGTTACTGGTTTATGCAGCAGTACAATCTCGTTCACTCTATTGTTCAAGTGGATTACTTGGCCACCAAAAAAAATAATCACAAATATGATAATTTATTTCCTCATCTCTGTAATTCTAAATTTATTACTCTTTATTCCTGCGTTTCATTATAAAACAGACAAACTGACAGATATCTCCTACTCAATCACTTTCATTATCTTGATAACAATCGGATTATTTTCTGGCGGAACTTCAATCCCAGAAGTTATCTTATTCATCATGATTTTTATTTGGGCAGTAAGACTTGGCTCATTTCTTTTCATTAGAATTAATAGATTTGGCAGAGACAAAAGATTCGATGATAAAAGAGATAATTTTATTAAGTTCCTTGGGTTTTGGCTTTTACAAGGCGTATCAGTTTTTATCATTCTCATCCCTTCACTTTTAGTTTTCTCATCAAAAGTAGATTCATTTAACATTTATTCTATCTTTGGAATTATCATTTTTTTATCTGGATTATTTATCGAATCAATCGCAGATTTCCAAAAATTCAATTTCATTACAAACTCTAAGAATAAAGGAAAATGGATAGATAAAGGTCTTTGGAGTTATTCTCGACATCCAAACTATTTAGGAGAAATTATGGTTTGGAGTGGAATATATTTCTTTGCAATTTTTTATCTAAACCTAAATCATATTTTAATCTCCATTATTAGCCCTGCTTTTATTAGCTTCTTACTACTTTTTGTTAGTGGAATACCAATTCTAGAAAAATCAGCAATGAAAAAATGGGGAAAAGATAAGGAATATCGAAAGTATCTCAAAAAAACTGGGAAACTTTTTCCGAAACTGTAAAAAAAGTAGTCACGATTTGACGAAAGGTGTAAAAAGTGTGATAATATAAAAAGCGAAGTTTTTCTTCACTCAAAAAAACAAAAATAAAAAAACAAAAAGCTTATGTTTGAACAAAAAGAAAAGTCCACAAATAAAACTAAAATTATCTTAGGTGTTCTCGCCTTAGTAATTCTTGCAGGAGTATCAATTTATGCAAGTAGTTCAGGTCTATTTCAAGGATATTTAAAGTTAAATAATAGCTGTCAAACTCAAGGAAGTTTTGGAACAGTTAATCTTACAAATGAATGTTCTTACCTTTTAGAAGATGTAAAGTTGACAATTTCTATCCAAGAATTTGATAGATCAGCAGTCAGTCTTAAAGTAACAGGAGCGGTTGCCAATAATTTCAAATTAACAGCTGGAGGAAATCCTTACGTCATCAAAAATAAGCTAAACTCTTTAGTTTCTATTTCATATAAGGGAATGGATAGAGCTGGAAATGCTGTTCTATTATTAGAAAATCCAAGTACGGTCATTACAAAACCCACAACAGGAGATTGTAAAGATCAGGAAACAGCAGGTGATGAAGACATTACTTTATGTGAAAACACTTCAGTTACTCACACAGTAAATGGAATTGAAGTTAAACTAAACGAAATCAAAGATAACAAGGTTGAACTAACTTTTAGTTCACCAGCAGACACTTTAGACGATGATTTTACACTTGAAATGGGGCAAAAACTTATCTATTCACAAAGTCCAAGTACAGCAGATTTAGCTGCAAGAACAGGAACTGTAATCATTCCTCAAACTATTACATCTGATGGAAAGTTAATCGTAAGGGTAGAATCACAAACTTGCGACAGCAATTATTCTGATGTCTATGATACTCCAGACTTTACAAGTGATTTATGTATCAACAAGCAAGTATTTATGAGTGATAGGGGAGGAGTTCAAGCTACAGTAACTGGATACAACTTTAACACAGAGGAAGTTACACTTAACGTAAAAATTCCTGACTTAAGTGGATCAACACATTCCTTAGTAACCAAAATTATTCCATTAAATGGTTACGAAGATATTGTTCATGATACACCAAACGGAAGATATATTCACAGTTTCAATAATAGAGGATATGTACCAGAAAATGGTCTCATCAAGATTCAATCTGGAACAGTCGAATGTTTAGATCAAATTGCCGAAGATGGAGAAGTCTTTATAGGATGTATTGATAATACATTGACTTACGATGCTCAAGGTGGAGATGTAGTAATCACAAGAGGTCCTGCTACAAACGAATGGATAGACTTAGAAATCTCAAATTCCAACAATCCTGTTTTTGATGAAGGTGAGATTAGATTACTAAATGGTGAATCAGTAATTGTAGCTCCACAATCTTTAATTGGTTCACACCAAGCTCTTTCACTTACATATGAAGCGAACAATGGTTTATTAATGAAAGAAATCACCTGTGAAAGTGAACTAAATGCAGAAAATGGTGAATCCTATGAGCAGTGTGTGAAAACATACCTAGGAAGCCAAACAAGTGGAGTAAATTTCCAAGTAAATTCTTTTACGGGTCAATCAGCAGAATTAACTGCAAACTATAATGAAGCAAATGAAGAAGAGGTAGTACTACCAAAAAATACGTCAATTGCAGTTGCAAAAAGTAAATCAGAACTAGACTTTGTTGGAAGCAAATTGACATTCTTTGGAGATAGCAAAGGAAAAGCTTTAATCGGACATTCAGAAGTGAATTGTCCAACTGTACAAATACAAAGTTCAAGTGTTTCAAACTCTGGAATTTGTCTAAACAAGTGGATTAAACATGACTCATCTGATTTTCAAATTGAGTTTAACGGTGTAGTTAGCAGAAGTGCAATAAACGCAACGGTTTCATATCCTCAAAACATTGGTACAGAAACAAAACAAGTACAATTTGTTCAAAATTCACCACAGACTTTTAATTCAAGATCAACTAATGGTGATGCTGAAATTCAAGTAACTTTCACTGGTTTCAATACTCAAACAGGTAAAGCGCAATTTAGTCTGGATGTATGTAACGATCAAACAGCCATCGATGGTCAATCATCACAAGTTTGTTTTGACAATGAACTTACCTTAGATACATCTCTTGGAAATATTACTATTACACCTCAAGCAGAAAATACAGATGGATCAATTAATGTTTGGATAGATGGTGCTAAAGATTCTAGGTCAGGAACTGGAGAAGTAATAAAACTGTCAGAAGGTGAAAATTTAATTCTAGCTAGTGAAAATCTAGACGATACAAATGCCAGCTACTCAACAAAGTCATTAAAGTTTGAAAATGTACAAAATGCAAAAGCAGTATTTAGCACACAGTCAGTCCAATGTTTAAGTTATCAAGGTCCAGGAAATACGGCGACATTATCCGAAAGTCAAAGAGAACTTTGTCCACAGAATAGTTATAGAAACTCTGATAACAATATGACAGCCAAAGTAACTAAATTCTCGAACGGTGCACTTAGCTTCCTTATGGGGTCAAATGGTAGAGAACACACCTTAAGTTCAGGACATGCTAAGGCTTTTGGTAGTCTAAACTCAGCAAATCAGGGGACATCATATATTTACCGAGGTAAAAATGTACAAGGTAAAGCTAAGCTAGAACTACAAACAATCTCATGTTCAAACAAATCAACAAGTCAATCTACTGAACAAGTGCTTTGTATTAACAGAAATATCACACACACACCTTCAGGAATCAGAGTTGAACTAATTGACTCAACTCAAACTACAGCCACAGTAAAGATATATTATACCGATGATAACTTTGATAGAGAGCAAGAATTTGAATTATTCATTAATAATTCTGAAAGTCTAGATGTCCTTGTTGGTGCCACTGCTTATAGAGCAACACTAACTTTCAAAGGAAATGATGTAACTGGCCTCTCAATTCTAGATTTTGATGTAGAATCACTATAATTCTTCAAAAAAGTGACAGAATTTGAAACGACAATTTTCAATTCTGTCACTTTTTTATATTCTCAATATTATCTATAGTTTCGAACGAATAAACATTAATGATTAGCATGAGGAAATTTTTAGCGGTACTTTTGGGATTATTACTCGGAGCGGCTGTAAATATGGCAATTGTGATCATAAGCCCTACTTTTATTCCATTACCTGAAGGAGTTGACCCAGCGGATATAGAAAGTCTCAAAAATTCAATCGACCTTTTTGAGCCAAAGCATTTTATTTTCCCCTTTTTAGCTCACTCTATAGGAACACTAGTCGGAGCATTTTTAGCAGCTTTTATAGTTAAGGAAAACAAAATCCACTACGCTATGGCAATCGGAGTTTTCTTTTTAGTTGGGGGAATTACGAATATTTTTATGATACCTTCACCAGTTTGGTTTATTATTCTAGACCTTGCTCTCGCATATCTGCCAACAGCATTTTTAGCAGGTAAATTTGCCCAAAAGTTTTCTAAATAAATATTTATGGTTAAAAAGCAAAAACATTCCGAATCATTAATTAGTAGTTTAGCTTTAACTATAGCTTTTCTAGTGATTCTGGGGACTTCATTGACCTTACCTGAAAAGTTTATCGGAAACACAGGATTCTATACTCTATTCTATTTTGTATTATTCTTTGCAACCGCATCACCATTGATTTTCAAAAGAAAAGAGAAAAGTATAGATTCTCTATATTCAGTTCCATTAGCAATTGCATCTTTCTCGCTTTTTTTAGGGACTTTAGCAAGTTTTAATCATTTAAATTACAGCCCAAACCCACTTTTCTATTATCTTCCGACACTCCTTTTTACATCCTACCTAATTTACCGCACACATTTTCGCTCAATAACTTGGATTTTTTGCTTACTATCAAGTTTCGCGATTTTACAATTCTTATTGGACATTCCTGATTTAGACAGTTCATACGGAACAAGTATCCCCGCAATATTTGTTTATTCTGCCAGTGGACTATTTATATTGGGGAGTTGGTTAAAAACATTCTCAAAAGCAAAGGAACCAGGCATTGAAATGAGACTTTTTTCAAGGAGAATGGGATTATTTTGGGGATTCCTCTTAACTTTCAATACCTTTAACGATTTTAGTAATAATCTTACAGAAGACGCGATTTCACATTTTTTAACTGATAGATTCACAATTTCATTATCTATCTTTTCAACGATAATTATTGCTGCTCACATTTTGTATTTGTTTAAAGAGTATAAAACAGGCAAAACACAGGAGAAAATAACTGTGATTGCTTCTGCACTTTTTTCAATTGGAACAACAATTCTTTTCTGGTTCCCAAAGTTAGGTGAATTCAATAATTACATGATAAATGTAGTCTTCGTAATTGCTTTATTTATCCAAATTCAATACGCAAGCCTTCAAGAAAATGAGGAAATATTAAGAAAAGGAAGCAGGCTTTTAACAATTTTTATCATCATCAAACTAATTGATTTTGCAGTTAGTACAGAACTAAAAGCTGGAATTGCTCTCCTTCTATTTAGTCTTCTTCTTTTTGTTCAGCAACTTTACGTTAGAAGACTTAAAGAGAAAGAATCTAAATAACAGCACTTGACAGGCTACGCATAATGTTGTATGATTTTAGGCTGTTTAATCTCAACCTATGAATATGCAACACAGACCAAGTTCGCTAGAAAGAGAAAAGTTTGTTGTGAAAGAAAGTCACTATACTGAAGAGCAAGAAGCAGATCTTGATGACTATATTTTAGAGAATTCAGGAGCTGGTTTTGAAACCAGATTACAACTTGCTGTAAGAAAGGCCTTAGAAGTTTTAGACGATCCAAACGTAGGCCGAGACGAATTCAAACATCAACTTAAAGAGAAAGTTAGAGATGTCATGAGAGAAGTTGATAGTGAATATACATTTAGAGATAGAATTGTTGAGGAGTTCAATCAAAAACTATCTGCAATCAAAGTTGATGGAGAGACTGGTGAAATTTCTATTGAACAATCAAATACTGAAATTTATCAATTCCCTGAAAAAGTAAATTCAGATAACTCAAAAGATTCAGACCAAACATCTCAAGCAGCTTAACTTAAGTTAAATATTGAAAAGAAGTTTTAGACATCTGTCCGAAACTTCTTTTTTTTTGTGAAACTAAACGATATACTTCAAATATGGGATTACTCAAAGATGGAAAATGGTACGACGAATGGTATGACACCGATGGAAATGATGGAAAATTCATTCGTGAAGATAGCCAATTTAGAAATTGGATAAAATCTGACGGAACCAGTCAGTTTCAGCCTGAAAAAGACCGCTATCATCTCTATGTTAGTTTAGCTTGTCCTTGGGCTCATCGGACAATTATTTTTAGGAAACTAAAAAAACTTGAGAACATAATAAGTCTCTCAATTGTTAACCCAAAGATGCTTGAACATGGCTGGACTTTTTACGAATACCCAGGAAGCACATCAGACCATATAAATAAAAAAAATTATTTATACGAAGTCTACCTTGCATCAAACACAAACTATTCAGGCAGAGT
>CAYNUR010000024.1:0-12319 GCA_964400435.1 uncultured Candidatus Peribacteria bacterium | reverse complement strand
GAAATTAACAAAAGAAGTAGAAAATCAGTTTATAAAAAATCTAGAATTGGCTGATGAAGTTTATATGAATGTAGTTGACCAGATAGGAATCACAAATGAAAACATTAAATATAAGAACCTTATTTATAAGCTGCTAAAGGAACAAACATGCGACTACATTGTTTCTGAAATTTGGAAAAATTTGTCTGATGATCAAGTTGATCATTTAAATGACTTCCTAAAGCAAAATTCAAAATCTAGAAAATGGATGAAACACAGCGATGCCTTGATGGAGTTTGCACAAATGTATCCTGAAATAATGAAACATTTGTTTCAGGGCTTGTCTGTTTTTTTTCAAGAATTCATTTCAGAATACAGAAGAATAGAATCTTCTAATTAGCTTTTATCTAACTTAGAATGAATTGCTTTTAACTATTGTTATTTTTTGGCTTTTTTGGTATAATTATAGGATTTAAATCAATATAAAAACCAAAAACTGGCCCAAAATGGATATTAAAAATCTTTTTATTAAAGCATTTAACAATAGTTTCTTGAGAGAGAAGCGACTTGTTTATGATGTAGATCCTCGAAGTAATGACATACCTGGACTTGATAATTCAATTGATCCAGGTAGAGAACATAGCAAAGAACTTAAAAAAGAGGAGAAACTCAAAAATGAATACGGTAAAAAATTAGATAAAGTTCTAGTTGACTCAGATGTTCAAAAAACTCTAGAAATAAGTCGTTTAGAGCAAGCAGCACTTAAAGAAGAACTTTCTAAGGAGGAATTTGATCAAGTATTTATTTCTGAATCTGAATTTAAGGATCAAGAAACCGCTCTAGGTAAATGGGTCATTAGTACGCAAAGAGAAAAAAATAAAATTAATGGACATAGTTGGAAACCATATGAAAGCATTGGAGCTCTTGATGCAATGAGAGATGATTGGAAGTTGATGGGGCTGCCTGTTGAGTCTGGCTTTTATAATAAAGTTTTTGGTCACTTAGCAAAGTCAACCAATGATGAATTTTTAAATGGCTTAGATTTCACTACCAGAAAAAACTACGAAAATCCTAGAAGTGAAGAATCACAAAAGTGGCTACAAGCTAACGACAAAGGATTCTACAAGGCATGGCAATTTTATGAGGCTGTTAGAAATTTGGCGACTGCCCAAGATGTTGATCAAGAAAAATTAGATGACAAGATTGAGAATGCTGATAAATCTACAATTGCAGAAAAAACGGAAGAAGCAGTTATTAGAAACCTTGATAAATTTAAAAAAGCAATAAGAGAAAGGGATTATGCAACTGCTGGTATTTACGTTGTTGGTATTTATGCTCTATATAAGTCTTACAAGTCTTTGTCTCCGGATAAGCAAGGTAAAGTAGGTAAAATTTTAATGTTTGGTGCTGCTGCATATGCTGCTAATCATTTTGCGGAAACTGCAGGCTACGATGTATTAGAAAAGCTTGGACTTAGAAATCCTGAGCATGATGTTGAAGGAACTTTTATGGCAGAGCTTGCTTTTTTAGATATTAAAGAAGCTGAAAAAATTGATTATTCAATATTCTTAAAAACTTCAAACCTTCCATTAGAAGATTTATATCGGGAATATAAAGTTGCAAATAAAAATGGGATACACCAAATTGATCCAGAAAAATTCTCAGGTTTTGAACCATTTAAAGAATTTAGACGTGGTAAGGATAGTGAATATAAAGAACACGTCGCTAAGCAACTATACTTGATTACTCATGTCCTATCACTTGGTTATGAAAAACATATCGGATCCAAGAAACCTAGTAATAATCCAGGCGAAGAGTTGTTTGGAAAATCTTTTGAAGAGGCTTTAGATGAACCTCGACTAAAAGGAACTAAGGTGAGAAATTTAATGGCAGAATTGGCAGAATACTCTACTCCACCAGCTGAAGTTGGATATTTTGAGCCTGAAATGATGAAAAGAACAAGAGAAAGATTTGAAGAGGTTTTTCCAACCAGCGAGGGGTATGCATTTGATGTTGATAAACAAATTGATGAGGCTAGAAAAAGTATGAGAGCAAGACTAAAAGGTTTTCCGATAGTTATTGTTCCTGACACGAAGAATAATGATTATGTGATTTTTTCTTCAAAAGATTATTATGATGCAGGTGGTAGTGTAGCTTGGAGTTCCTCAATTGGTCGAATTCCTATTGAGGGGGATTTATCCGATACCGATAAAAACGACATTCTAGATAATGTTGATTCAAAAATGCAGGAAATGCTTACTCCTATTTCTAATGCGGGTGGGAAAATTATTACAAAGCCTGAATTTAATGGAACAAACTGGGTGGCAAAAGTTGAGATTCCTGGAGCTTCCCAACGAGGTATCCAAGGTGGAACTGGAGAGGCTATCATCTCAATTGATGAAAAGGGCTTACTAATGATTGATATTCCATCTATGGACTTAAGTGTTAATATTAATTACTTCATTGATCAAAATTATCCATATGTTGGCCCTTTGTTTACTAAAATGGCAAACTATAGAGATATTGATGGAGGAGGAAAAGATGACTTAAGAGTATTGGCGCCATTCTTTAATGTGGGGCTTGTTGATTATGTTAAGCCAGGTGCTGGTAGTGAAACCAACGATGATGGTACTGGTAAATATATTGATATAATTCGAGTTGCAGGAAAAACTATTGAAGTAACTCATATAAGAGAAAAAAAAGACCCAAAAGATCAAAACAGTGAAATAATAGATAAATTTATTATCTCCGAAGAAGATCAAGCTAAACTACTACAAGATCACAGTTTCCGAACTGAATACGTAAAGTTGTACACTTCTCAGTCTAATGAATTTAGACAAACATTTGATGAATTAGAAGCTCTTCTTGATCAAGTACCAGAGGAATTCCATTGGTATATATTTTCTGGTTTAAAAGGGTGGTTTACAGGTGCAACTTCTGACCGACCTTTTGAAGGAGTTTCAACAGACTTTTTAACGGGCACTATGCCTGAAAATTATGCTCAAGCAACTTTAGACATGGCTGAACAAAGAATGAAGTATGCCATGCTTGGTGCTATGTCAAATTCTACTAAATTTTCAGATGTTGACGATTTTGAAGCTAAGTATTGGTCTGATGGATTGTCAAGGATGAGATCTACTTTTGATTCAATCAGTGATGAAGTAATCAATTATGATTTAAAAGGTGATGCAATTGAGCGCCAAGTAGCTATGGAAAGAATCATTAATGCCATCCAGCATGCAGGCTCAAACAGTATGGCTTATACTGATCATTTAGTTGATTTCGAAGCAAAAGTATTTGCTAGATTTGGAAAAGGAACTGATGTAGTGGGGTCAAACTTTAATCTTACTAACCAAATGATTTCAAACTATCTTTACTATACTGCTTATTTAGATGATCCAGACATTAATTTGGACAAGAATATGACTGCAGAGGAGAAATCTCAGGCTACCTCAGAAGAATTAGAACCATTCTTTAGATTGCAGTATATGGCTTATGTAAAGAAGAAAATCTTAATAAATGGTAAAAAATTTGGTGATAATTTGCCGCAAGTTGGCTCCCAAAGATGGGATATTATGACCTATCAACAGTGGAAAGATTCTGATTTAAAAACTTTTGCAGCATTAGATAAAATTGATGAGTTACCAAGTATTGATCATAATTCCCATGAATTTGATGTGAATGATTATCTTGCTGCTCCTGACTCATATGAGCAGCATATTGAGAAGTCTGATTTAGATAAATATATTGAGAATCAATACAATAATGCTGTTGATAGAATAAAGTCTGATTATGGTTCTGCATTTAATAGTGAGGAAATGAGAAAATATCTTTATGGAAAATTTAAAAAAGATAAAATAACTGGTATATTTAGTGGTTCAACCGTAAAGGTTAAAGACTCTGACGGAAAACTTATAGTTGCACCATCAGGAGCAAATGTTATGACTGATAAGGATGGGAATGTTTTAAGGGTAACTTCACAGTTGTTTGAATTTTCAGATAGGATAAACTCAATAGCTGGTGATAATCGTAAGAAACAAGTTTATGAAGTACAAAACCTTGTGGATGATTTCGTACATTATATCTTTACTGCAAAAAAGGATGGAAAAAGTCGATTTTTCAGGTCTGATATTGGTGGTCCTAGTGAATGGATAAAGAAAAATTATCCTGATTTAGCTACTACGTGGCCAATAAGTAAAATGGTATTTTAATTTCATAGCATGAATGGATGGGAAAACATGGGAAAATGGTTTAAAGAGAAGGCTACAGAGCACGTGTTGCCGCCTTCAGTTGGCAAATGGCTCAATGAAGACGACGAAAAGAAACGTAAAGAAATTGAATATTCTGTCCCCCCTGAAACATTATCAGGTGCTAAACACTGGGAAGATCTTACATCAATTAAAATTTCTGTTAAAGATGACAGTGGCAATACTTATAGGCTGAATGGATTTGTCCTTGAAGATGGGGGGAAAAAAACTTTCCTTCTAGAATCTCAAAAAGAATATTTAAAATATGTTACTCAAGTAGATATTTGTAAAAAAAAACTCGGAAAATTAAACTTAGATGAACTTAAATATGAATCTGAAATTGAAAGAATCGAAAAAGAAATTGATGAACGGGAAAAGCAATATCAAGCAGATAATATTAGAATTGTTAACTTGAAAGATAAAATTGATGAAAACTATGAGGAAATTGAGAGACTGAGAAGTACGGAACAATCTTTTATAGGTGATGGGTCAAGTGCTGACTTGCTAATGAGTGAAATTAAGAAAGCTGAAGAGGAGTTAGCTGGTCTTGAGATTACAGATAAGTCTGATATTTACAATGTTGAGTGGCCTGAAACTCCAGGCTCAAAAAAATTTATAAAACAAGATATCAGAAAAACAAAGGTAGACTATGAGTTAAAGCTTAAAGAGTTTTCTTCAAAAAAAAGCAGATGGGAAAAGAGATATTCTCACAATAAATATTATCTCGATAAGGCAAAGGCATTGTATGATCAAGATAAGAAAATTCTTGAAAAAAATGGACTTCTCTCTAAAGTTGAAAACTACACTTTCTAGACTTTGTCTATTTTTTATGCTATAATAATTAGATAACTTTTTTTGCTAAACATAACTTTAAAACGATGTCAGAGCAGTTCAAAAAAAATATTGAAAAAATTGTTGATGATAAGGATAAAGCCAAGAGTATTGGTGATAAATTTCAAGCTGTAAGTCAGGAAATAGATAATAGACTTTTTTTAACTTCTGATGAGAAGGAAAATGAACTTAAAGAAGCTCGCACATATCTAGACACAATGGTTACTGAAATTGAAGGAGGATTAAATGAAAATATGACACTAGATAGTTCCTTTAAGCAAGAAAAATCTATGATGGTTGATCAACTTGATCAAGACTTGACCGGAATGATTGAAAACTTAGGACTAATTGATCCGGAAAAATTCAAGGCTATTAAGGGTACATTTGAGTATATCGAAAATAATGCTAAAGGTGCTGGATTCAATAGCCTCTTTAAGAATAATAGCTTAGATAAATATGCAGTTTCATATTTAAAATTGAACAACAGCGAAAAGACTGAAGTGGATTTCTCAATTCTACGAGAAAGTTTTGAGGAACTTTTTATACTAACTAGTGATTCTGAAATACTAAGATCTTATCTTAAAAGCAATCAGTCTAAATTAGTTCAAGCAGTTGGCTTGTTTTGTAATGGTAATACGGAGAAAGCAATTAAAGAGATTTCTGAACTCACTGAAAAAGTTTCAAAAATCAAAGAGATTAATGATGTTAATTCTGAATTTGTAAAAGCAGGGATTTCAAACTTAAAGTTTGAGAATCTTGATAGGATGAGAATCTTTTTTGACTCTATGAATATTTCATTTGAAGAAGGTGTGGCAAAAATTTTAAAGCTGACAAAGTATATCGATAGTAATCTGAGCAAGAGAATATTTAACTTTCCTTTTCTTTCAAGAAAATTAAAAGAAAGTGGGATTAGTGAAATATCTACTTTTGATGACTTAGGTATTCCCCCAGATATATTAACTGAAATCTTGCTTGGTCTGTTGGTTATGGATGAAGAGGGCGGTGAATATAAAAAATTAGCTAAAGTAACGTTTGAGATAAAAGCAAGACATTACCTAACGATGAGTGTTCTAAAAAATAAAATAAAAACGACTTCGCAGAAGCTTGAATGGACAACAAAAAAGTTACATAGTGCTCAAATTAAAGCTGCATCAAGGGGGGAAGCTACAAATCAAAATATTATTAGGATAGAAAATAATTTGTCTGTTCTGGGTTTGAACTTAGCTGCTTATCAAACTCAAATTGGATCAAGTGAGCTTAAGTTGTTTTATGCGAATAGCTATGTTGATTCAAAATTTTCAAATAATGAAGAAGTCGACCTGAACGTTATTGACGAAATTATGAGCTCATCTACTTATTTAGAATCTAAAGAAATAAAGAAAAAATATAACCTACCTGATTCAGTACTTGAGAAAAGACTTGTGGTAAAAATGAGTGCTGAGATGGCAGCAAGAGCAGATGGTGTGTTTATTCGAACTGTTGATGATTTATTAGAAGGTGGCTATGAACGTGCGGAGGAGCTTTATGATGATTTTTTGAAGAACGGAGAATTTACTACAATGACTCAAAAAAACTTATTTGTTACTGAATTGCGAAAAGAGATGGATGGCCTCGTAGATGCAAGTAACCTTCTTAATGATGAACTAACTGAGGAAATAGAATTTTTTAATTCTTTACCTGATAGCATTTCTGAAGTAGATGAAAATGATCGTCATTCCACTTCTGAGCGTGTACAAAACTTAATGTATATGCTTACTCAGCAATATCAGAATACAGAAAAGCTTATAAGACTTAGAACATTGTTGGATCTTATGGGAATAGATAATCCATACGATTCTGATACTGGTGAAAGAGTTAGATATTATGAAGCTGATGAAATGGTTTTCAAAGCTGGAGAAGAAACTATAGACTCAGGCACTATTTCTAGCTATTTATCTGGCTCAATTGAAGATTGGAAAGAGCAAGGTTCAGAAATAAAGAATGATTTAGTTTCTTGCTCATACTTCTTAGACTCTACGGAGAATGAAGAGGAAAGAGTCACTAAATCAAAAGAATTTTCTGAATTGTTAACCGGAGATATAGACTCCCCTGCCTCACACCCACTTTACGGTCCAATAATTAGAAATCAAATTTCTGAACCGCTCGAAGCAATTGATGGACAAGTGGAAGAAATCAAAACAGCATTCAATGAACTTTCTTCAATTCCTGCTATGTTTAAAGCATATGAATCGGATAAAAAGGCTAGAGATTTTTATGATGCCTTTGGTGGACCTGTTTTCATCTTTAACGAAGGGCTGGATAGTTTTGATAATATGATTTCTGCATTAGAAGGAGCTGTAAAAACTGTAAGAAGAACTAAAACGAAGTTAACTGAAATGAAGTCTCCTGATAATCCCCTATTTGATAAATATCCACAGCTTCAGCCGATTTTTGAACAATATGTTGACGATACATTAGTAGAGCTAGATCGATTGCTCAATGCTGAATCAGTAATGTCTAAGAGCAGTGGATTTGCTTCTCCATTTAGTCGAGCGTCATTGGAAGATGTAAAAAATGCAAGGAGTGAATTCAGTGCTGCAAGAGAAGAATTTATTGACGATGCCTTTTATAGAGGTGTTGCACTGTCGATTATAATTGCTGTTGCGGTTGGTTTTGCAATGTTTGGTGGATGGGCTTTTGCTGGTTTAGGAAAGGCTATGATTGGTGGAGCAGCTTTAGAAGCTGGAATTGTCACAACTGGACAAACAATATTTTTAAGTGGTATGACGATGGGGGGTATGTCAATATTTGGTACAGTTGGTTCTCGTGTAGGTCAAGAAATGACAGATGCGATAGGACTTACAGATTTTGGTGATAAAATCGATTGGAGTTTAGAGGGCTTAGCTATGGATTCTGGTAAGTCATTTTTACTAATGGTGGCAACTGCTGGCTTGGCACGTGGAGGATTATCCTTATTAACTAAGGGAGCATCAGCTTCTGAAAATGCGCTTATTCAATCAGTTAGCTCAAGAGGTCTAAGCGGTGTGAACTTTTTACGTACAGTTGCTAATCCTAGTTTGTTGTTCTTAAGGCCTCAAGCTGCACTTTCTGCAATGGGACCCGTGACAGCACGTGAAGTTGTCAAAAATGGCTCAGTCAGATATGGAATTGAGGTCTCTGAAGAGATGATGCAAACTATAGGAGAGGCATCAGTTAATCCTTATTTTGCTTTTTTCATGGGTATTCTTGCTGCAGCAGATGGTGGACCAAATCTAGAACTATCAAAGGTAGGAATGGCCATGAATCAAGCTGGTATTAACGTTGAGAATGGAATGCTAACTTACGCAGACTTAAACCCTGAAACATTTTTACAAAATCTAAACTCGCTGCCTGGTCTCGCAAACTCTGATGTAGAAGCAACAATTAATTATGACCAAAGTATTAGTATTGATATTGTTGATCCTTCTAATATAAACAGATCTGCCACGATAACAATATTTCCTTCTGTGGAAAATGTAGAACCTTTAACTCAAGTCGCTCATCATAACTTAGTCCATGAAGATGAATCTGGTATTTTGTTCTACGATAATGCTATGACGAGTGAGTCAATTATTTCCGACCTTAAAAATTCTGGTTTTATTGATGTGGAAGTCAATATTGATGGATCAATCTCTGCCTTTAAGTCTGGTGAACAAATAACTATTGAAAATCGAGCGATTAGCATTGATGAAGATCTTACAATTGAAGAAGTACAAAGCAGCTCTGTATACTTAAGGGTTATGAATAAGATTAGCTCTATCAAAGATTCTAAACCTGAAATTTTTTCAAAAATTGACACTTTGATGAGTAACTTCTATATAAAGCATGGTTCAGCTGCTTTTCTGTCATTAATTTGTTTTTTTGACACAAATCTTGCATATGCACAAAGTTCACAAGAAGTTGCCGAGTCAGGTGATGGAGTAGTACCGTTCTTTAATATTTTTAAATTACTACCTCCTGAGCTAATGATTACTTCAGGAGTTTGGGCTGATGCAGCGAAGTTGACTATATATATTGGTTTAACGTTTTTGGGTAAGAAAATTGCAACTTGGTATACTCAAAGGCCTGGATTTAAATCGAAAAGTAAGAAACAACTTGAAAAAGAAAAACGTAATATGCGTGATGTTCTAAATAGATTAGGATCTGTGGATGCCTATGAAGTTGAAGCCAATAATCTTCCTGACATCATGGCTAAACTAGTTAATGAAGATAAATTTGCTTTTATAAGCAATGATCAAGGAGATCTTGTTATTAAAAATGAACACGGTGAAGAATTTATGATCTCAAATGACTTAATTGAAATTTCTAAAAATATTGATGCCTTGAAGGACTCAGGATCAAAACTTAGAGAAAGAATTGATAGAGTGACTACACATCCACAACATGCTGAGTATGTCAAAAAAGTTGTTAAGTCGATAAATAAGGTAACTGAAGCAGCTAGAATATACGTGGATGCAATACTTGACTCAAATACAGCAAACTTAAAAGGGAAACATGATAACTTAGTTCATGCAGCTGATGAATTTCAATCTTTAATGAAAGCCGATGTTAGAGATGAAATTTCGTTTATAAATAAGCTAATAATTGATGAAAATATTGAATCTGCTTTTAATTATGCAATGTCGGGTATTGGATTAGTAGGCTTAGCTGTATCAATTGCTTATCATTCATATAAAATTAATGAACAGGAAGATGAGGAAGAGAAGAAGAAAAAAGAGGATGCAGCTAAGAAAGTAAAAGAAAAAACTCAGCAGGAAGAGATTGAGCTAAACGAACGAGAGAAAGAACTACTTGAAAAGGTCAATTCGCCCGATGCAGAAAATGGTGCCGACGGGACTAAGAATTCGGACAGTCCACAACCTAATAAGACAGAGGATGCTCCAAAGCCAGAAGATCCCCCAGAAGAAATCCAATTTGAGCACCCAAATCCTGATCATGTTGAAGATATTGATTTGGAATAAATTGAAATTATGAACTTCAAAATCCCAGAAATTCCTAACATTAACCCTATAACTTTTGTCCCTAAGATTATTCCTTCAGGGTTAAAAGCTTTAAAGGAAGCTACATTGGTTTGGGATAAATCAATCAAAGAGCGTATTGGAATTTTTAAAGATTCTTTTAAAAAAGAGCTTTTTAATCTGAAAGTCGAGGCAGATGAGGTAACAAAAAGTGTAGAAGAGAAGGTTGAAAAGGCTGCTGATGAAATGATTGCTGATGCTATGAAATTTGTAGATGATAAAGATTTGTCTGTTGAGGATAAAAAATTCATGAAAGAAATTGCAGCTGTTGAGGTTACTGCAGTTGAGTCACTTGATGAAGAACACGAGAAAGAAGCCTATTCCGCTCTTCATAAAGTTGCGGAGGCTAATCTGGAGAAGAAAAATGACAATGTCGAAAAACACAAAAACCTTGATGCTGAAGAGGCTAAGGCATTGAATGTTGTTGCTTTAAAAACTCTACAAGAACTTAAAAGAGGAAAAACCGAAGCTGAATTGGCTGAATCTCTTGATAGGTACCACAGTCTTGCTATTGAGCATGGTCATCCGCTAGGTCTATTTCTCAGTTCTGAAGCATTTGCAGTTTTTAGTTTGGATGGAAGCGATGAATTGAAAGTCATTAATGCAATGGGCATTGAAAAAAGTATGAGAGATGCTATTGGCTTTCTTCCATTTGTTGATTCTCATGGAAGTTTAGGTGAGGCACGTGATTTAATTAATGGATTGAGCAGACCTTTAGATAAAGATGGAAAAGTTCAGAATGAAGAGGATCTTGTGAAGCTATTAAAAACATATTTTCTTCCTAATACCAGTGACTTGATTGGAGTAGTTAGAACCCTGCATGCCTTGATTGAGAAAAATGATTTTGATTCAAATCTAACAGCACGGCTTGCTTTTCTGATTGACGATAGTGACTATGATAATTTGATTGATAAATTAATTGGATAACATGAACTTACTTGAAATTAAAAATAAAATATTTGAACTCCTTGCTGGTTCTTCAATTTCTGATCATCATAAACGATTAATTACTATTTTGCTGCCTGCAATGAATGAGGAGCAATTAGTAACAATTCTAGATTCACTTGTAGAAGAGAGAGTCAAAATGTCTAAAATTAAAGAAAGAGTTGATCGTGTTAATTTTAAATATACAGTTATGGTTGATAAATTAGCCAAAGAAAAGTCAAAAGAATCTTAAATTTTTTTCTTATATTGCAACTTTTTTCCTAAAGGCTTAGTTTTTTAAGTGATTAATTTTGCTAAGCTAATTTGTATGAAAAAATTTCCTTTATTAGGTCAAAGAATTTTAGAAGACTCTGCGGATGAAAATAGAGATATTGGATATCCAGTGCAGTCTTTTGATAAACCGCAGAGATTTCGTTCGTCGACAAGAACTCTTGTTTTTACAGTATTTGCTTTGTCTGCAAGTTTAGCTAACTTTAGTGGTTGTGATATTACTGTGAATATTCAAAGTAAAAAAGAATCTAGTGAAAAAATTGAATCACAACAAGATGCTTCTTCTTCGAAAAAAGTAAATCCATTTGAAGGAGTATCTGAGCCTGGTGAAATAGACAGTCCAGAAGAAACGGAAAAGAAGCTTGAAGTGAATAGACTCGAGAGACAAATTGAGGAAGCGAAAGCTGCAGCAAAAAAGATTCCTAAGCATCCTGGTGACGGTGCTCAAGAGTATGATCCAGCAAAAGAATTTGAGAGCATTAATAAAATAGGAATACCTTCAAATAAGAACACACAAATGGAGTCTGAGTCTGAGTCTGGTACTAAATCACCTGAAGTCTTGAACGATAAAAATACTTTTCCTGAAAACTTTGATCCTCAAAAATCTATTGATGACTTCATTAAAGAAAATCTGGAATAATAACTAATCGCACTTAAGTAATTTACTACTTTTGAGAATTACTTAAACGTTTGCACTAAAAGTCAACCATACTCCCCTCCACCACTTTAGTGTTACTTTTTTTCAAAAAAAGACCTTGCATTTAATCTTTAGGTCTGTATAATCAAGTTTGTAAGAGGAAGAGACGAAACAAGAGAATTAACTGCCTGTGTTCAGCAGTCTAATAGAAGAACAGTTTAATACACGATTCGGTCTAACCGCTTCGAGGAAGCTTGTTAGATTAGGAAGCAAAGGCTTTTCTAGGGCGTTTTCTCTCCTACTTTTGACAAGATCCCACTCCCAACGGGAGTGGGTTTTTTCTATTTTGGATATATTAGCAATAACCCCTTATT
>CAYNUR010000023.1:0-12861 GCA_964400435.1 uncultured Candidatus Peribacteria bacterium | reverse complement strand
ACCAAGTTACTTGACTCAACGATTCTATGATCGTTTTTATTAAAATAATCTAAACTTTTAATAAAAAAAGCACTCTTAAACAATTTAAGAGTGCTTTGCCTAGAAAATTTCTTAATGATCCATCACGAACTTTAGCATCATTCTTACTCCGTGTGCTGTTGCTCCATTTACTTCATAGTCTTTTGGTGATTTAGTAAATGCTGTACCACCAATATCAATATGGACCCAATCATTACCATCGATGAATCTTTCTAAAAAGGCCGCAGCTTTTGAACTTCCTGCTACTCTTGAAGTTCCAAGGTCGCAGTTTCTTATATCTGCAATTTTACTGTCCATGCATTTTTTGTAATCTGCATGCAAAGGCAAAGGCCAACCGTAGTCATCCATTTTTCTACCCGCTCTTTTCATTTCTGCTCTCAACTTATTTCTATTTGAGAATAGACCGGCGTATCTATGCCCTAACGCTACAGAAACTGCACCAGTAAGTGTTGCTATCGTAACAATACAATCTGGCTTTTGCTCAGTTGCATATGTGATTGCATCTGCCAGAATAAGTCTTCCTTCGGCATCAGTATTTGTTATTTCAACTGTCTTACCGCTGTACATGGTTAATACATCTGCAGGGCGATAAGCTTTTGAACTAACCAAGTTCTCAGCTATTGGAATTACTGCAATCACATTCTTTTTAACATCTAACTTCTTTAACATGCTGAATACTCCCAATACTGAAGCTGCACCCGCCATATCTTGGTGCATTTTTTCGATGTAATTCGTAGGCTTAATGTTGTAGCCTCCTGTATCAAAAATTACACCTTTTCCAATTAACGCAATTGGTTTATCCTTTGATTTACCTCCTTTGTATTGGAGAACTATACATCTTGCTTGCTTATCAGAGCCTTGATTTACGGCTAAAAGTCCTCCCCATTTCATCTTTTTTAATTCTTTATCACCAAAAACTTTGATCTTGTATTTATTCTCTTTAGCTATTTGTTTAGCTGTTTTTACCATATGAGACTCATCCATTAGATTTGAAGGACTGTTGACTAAATCTTTCACCAAATCCACACCGTCTGCGATAACTGCTGCCGAGTCAATCATTGGATTTACTGTTTTGGATTTTGCTTTTGTTATCAAGTAAAGTTTCTCTATTCCAGATTTATTTGCTTCGGCATCACTAGTTTTGAATAAATCTGCTTTATATTGAGACATCAAATATCCTTCCATGAATTCTTGTAAATACTCTTCCAATTCTGGGAGAAATACTATTGTTGCTTCTTTTGATTTTGTTCCCTTAATTGACTTCCCTACTTTTCCACCTATTCTTCTTGATTTCTTTGCAGAAAACTTCTCAGAATCCCCTAGTCCAAATAGTATTAATCTCTCTGGAAGTGATTTATCATCGAGAAAACTACTGAGAATTTCTCCTTTTTCACCTTTAAATTCTTCTTGATCTACTCGGGCTTTAATAAAACTTTTGACTGCTTTAGGATAACTATCATTAAGCTTTTTTATTTGATTTTGAAAAACCGGGTAAACAATTATTCCCGATTTCGATTTTACTTTGTTCAGAACTTTGATTTTCATATATGGAATGAGGTTATTAAAGATTTTTGTTTTGCGAACTTGACTGTTATTGATAATAACAATCTAATGGTTTTACTGAAAGTTTAATTCTGGAAGTTTAACTTGCGTTAGATAGAATTTCCTTTGCTCTTTTTAAAAGTTGTTTAGCGTTATCAAAAGTCACCTTGTTGTATGCTGCGTCAAATGGTAACCATATTGAATCATGGTGTTCATGGGAAACTTTTACTTCTTTTAGCTCGGTTTTTGCTAAGAAAAATACAACCAGTTTGTAGACTTGCTGCCCTTTGTGATTCTTAAATTTGTAATCAATTTCTTCACGATACCCATCAATGAAAGTTACATCTGCAATGCCAGTTTCTTCTAATAGTTCTCTAAGTGCAGTACTATGTTCATCCTTATCTCCTACTTCAACATGTCCTTTTGGGAAGTCCCAATGACCACCAGGATAATGAAGCAACAAATATTGAGGCTCACCTTTTTCTTCTCTAAATAATACGACTCCGCATGACTTTTCGTCATACTTTGAGGCTCCGAAAATTCCTCTTTTTTTTACTCCCATCCTTTTTTCTTTAAAGCATTTTTTGCGGCTTCGTCTTCAGCCTTTTGTTTACTTGTTCCTTTTCCTTTTGCAATTAGTTCGTCACCAATATATGCCCCCATTGTAAAAATTTTGTTATGGTCAGGGCCATTTGCGTCGATCAAATCGTAGTGAGGTGTTGTTTCTTCTTTCTCTTGAGCTACTTCTTGGAATTTTGATTTGGCATCAATATGTAAACCTTTTTCGATTATTTCGTCCAACTTTTTTAAAATAAATTTTTTGATGAATTTTTCTGCAGCTGAGTAATCATGATCTAGGTAAATTGCTCCAATCAAAGCTTCTAAGACATTTGCAAGGATACAATTTTTATTTCTTCCGCCAGATTTTTCTTCACCATGACTTAAATATAAATAAGCGCCTAAATCTAATTCCTTGGCAACTTCAGCTAAATGTTTACCCTTTACCAGTGCAGAACGGAATGCAGTCATTTTACCCTCATCTTGTTCTGGATAATGAATGAATAAGTGCTCTGTTGAGGCTAATTCTAATACGGCATCACCGAGAAATTCTAGTCTTTCATTGTGCTTTAACTCTTCATCACGATGTTCGTTAACATAAGATTTATGGATGAAGGCTTTTTTAATCAAATCTAAATCTTGAAATTTGAGTTCGATCTTTTTTTCTAGTTCTGAATAATCTTGCATTTATTTTTCTTTTTTATAGGCCGTCATTACGCTGCTGAGAACTCCATTAATGAATTTGGGACTGTTGTCGTCGCCGAAATGTTTGGCAATTTCAATTCCTTCATTAATTGCTACGACTGGAGGAATATCGTCTGCAAAAGCAATTTCATAAACTCCAATTTCTAAAATTGCTCGATCTATTCGGGCAATTTTATCTACTGGCCACTCGGGAGCGTATTTTTGAATAATATCTAATATCTCTTTTTGATGTTTAATCACACCAGAAAGAGTATCATAAGCAAATTGGCGTTCAGTTAGTTTTGGTGCAAATTCATCAAGAACTTTTGTAAGCATGTTTTCAGGATCAACTCCTTGAAATTCATGTGCGAAGATAGTTTGCATTACGCAAGTTCTGGCAAGATGCCTGTAACTGGCCATGTTTTTAAGCTTTTATTTTTGTGATTTTATCGATGTCTTTTTGCTTATCGATAACTTGTCTTCCTCTGTACATTCCACATTCTGAGCAAACTGTGTGTAAAGGTCTTTTTGCTCCGCAGTTAGAACATTTTGTAAGGTTTACAAGGTTTGATAGCCTTTTTAAAACTTTTGTTTGAAAACTACCGTATCTTTGTTTACTAACTCTTTTATTAGTTTTCTTTTTTGGTACTGGATGTTTAGGCATATCGTATTATTTTATCAAATCTTTAAGGATTGCTAAAGGTTTATTTGCAGATTCTTCAATTTTCTCCTCTTTGCAATTGCAATTTTTCTTGTTCAATTGAAGGCCGCATTGTGAACATAAGCCCTTACAGCTTTCTGAGCATACTGTAATTGGCGGAAAATGCAAGATAATTTCTTGTCTTAACATATCTGTTAAATCGACTGATAGATCTTGTTTGTTAATAAGAAATAAATCATTAGGATCTTCAACTAGTTCAGGCCTATTTATGAAATACTGCCTCTCAGAAAAAGGGAAATTGATTTGCACCTTGAATGGATCGAGACATTTTTGGCATTCTAATTCTATTTCTACATCAATATTTTTTGTTGCAACATTTATGGAGTCATCAATTCTAAGAAGTGTTACTTCGCCTGAAATATTTGAAACGGCTTTTACATCTTCAAATTCTACAGGACCATCAAAAGAATAAACCTCTGAAGTTCCGACTTCTTTAGTCAATAATTCATCTACCGAATATATTAGTGTTTCATTGTTCAATTTTTCAGAATTATATTTTATTAATCTCTACCTGCTAAGGCCAACATAAACCTTAGGATGAATAAGAAAAGATTAAATATATCTAAGTATAAATTTATTGCAGCTTCGATATATCTATCTTGTGGGTAATGTTTAAGCTTTTGCATGTCATATGCAGTGAAACCAGCAAATAGTAAAACTCCTATTCCTGAATAGATCATCTCGAAAGTGTTTCCCCAAGGCACGAAAATTCCAATCACTGCTACCACAATCATTCCGATCAATGACATCATGAGAAATTTCCCCATACCTGAGAGGTCTTTTTTGGTATTCCAACCAATCATTGCTGTTGCAATAAACATAAAAGCTGTGGCAAATAATGCTTTCATCAGAATAGCTGTCCCCTCTGGAGTTGCCATGACAATACTAATCAATGGAGCAATTGTTACACCTGAAATAAATGTAAAAACAGCGAATAAAACCCTATTAATAGGTCTTTTTTGTGCCCAGTATTTTGCGGTAAAAATTATTCCTAATTCAACAGCGTAAAGTGTAAAAGTAACCCAAGGATTTGCAAAGAAAAAATCCATAAAATATGCCATGGCTACATATGTTCCTACTGCAGAACTAAGTATTGCAAGTGCGAAAAAAGACATTACTTTCCCGAAGAAAGTTGGCTCCATTCCCGCTGTATTGGATGGTGCGTATGTATTCTGGTTATTATTTTCAAACATTTTGGATGAGATTAATTATCAGTGCTTTATTATATGCAGTTGACATATTAAGGTCAATGGTTATCTGGTGTTTAATTTTGAAAGCAGATTATTAATTAACATTTTTGATTAAACAATGTATAATAAATGGATTAATTAAAGGAAAAATGGCTCGAGATATTTTCAAAATAATGGACAAAAAGATTAAGAGGGCGACTCGAAAAAGAAAGCCTAAGAACAATTTTATTATTGGCTCATCTACTTTTTTGATTGGGGCTGGAATGGCATTGGGAGCTATGATTTTAGTACCAGGAGCAATGAGTTATTTCAATCTTGAGACAGTGAATAAAACAGAAAACAAGGAACTGACTAATTCAATGGAAGGTAGTGATAATGGTCCAATGATAGGAAGATTACATGAAAATGGCTCAATGGAACTTGTTACCGTTGATGAATTGATAGAGGTAATTGATGATGGGCTTGATTATGCAATTATTGCAACAAACAAAATTGAGAATGAAAAAAGTTTAGATGTAGATGCTTCAATATTGTTAAATCATGTTAGTGATGAACTAATTCAAATTCATGCCTTTGTTAAAATTGGAAAAGAAATTTCTGAGGATTTGGATAAAAAGGCAATTAATGAGCTTGTGAAATTGAATGTTGTAGTTGGTGAATTACCAAAAACTTTAAATAACTTTGAGAACGGAGAACTTAAATCTTTGGATTTAGAAAAGAAAACATCTACATTGAGAGAGATAAGAATTGAATTGGCTGAACTGATTGCTGGATAAAAGCATATAAATTGTTAAATTTAATCAACAATAATTCTACTTAAGGATTCATTGATTCTTGTTGTAACTTCATAATTTATTGTTCCACTCCAGCTAGCTAGATCCTCAGCTGTAATTGATTCTGAGCCTGATTTACCTAAAAGAATTACATCGTCCTCTATTGATAAATTTTCTATATCAGTTACATCTACAACTATCATATTCATTGCAATTCTTCCTCTTATTGGAGCTCTTTTACCGTTGATGAGAACGTGTGCATTTTGAGTAGAACGTACGTAGCCGTCATAGTAACCAACTGGCAAAATGGCAATTTTTGTCTTATGAGTTGTTCGATAGGTGCATCCGTAACCTATAAACTCTCCGGAAGGAATTGTTTTTATTTGAGCTATCTTTGTTTTCCAAGTTAAAACTGGCTTAAGATGAATTTTTTCTTTTGTATGCTCAATGTAGGAGATATAAGTTTCTTTTGATGGCCAAAGTCCGTAAGTGGAAATTCCAGTTCTCACTAAATTCAGATGGGATTTTGGAAATGAAATTGTTGCTGCTGAATTTGCAGAATGCTTTACGGGGATTTTGCCAATGATTGATTCGGCCCTAGCTATTGAATTATGAAAATTCTTGAGTTGTTTTTCTGCAAAGCTGTGATCTGTTGTGTCTTCGACGTTTGCAAAATGTGTATATGCTCCTTCGACTTCTATTGCTGAAATTTCTTGTAATTTCTTTAGAAACTTTTCAATCTCATGATAATGGATACCCTGACGATTTAGACCTGATTCGAACTTGAGATGTACTTTTATTTTAGAATTTAATTCTTTTGAATTTGCTATTTCAGACAATTTCTCCAAAGTTTCAAAATTATATATTACAAACTTGAAACCAAAATCTATCGATGTTTCAAGACTTTCTAGAGGAATGTAACCGATGATTAGTATGGGAATTTTTATACCTGAGGATCTTAATTTTTCAGCTTCTTGTAGAGAATTCACACAAAACCAATCGATGGAGGTGCTTTCAAGAATCCTGGCAGTCTCTATAAGTCCATGCCCATAGGCATTTGCTTTTATACAGGGGGATAAAAGTGTTTCTAAACCAATAACATTTTTGAATTGTTGGACGTTATTTTTTAATGCAGATTTTGAGATTTCTACCCAAGTTAGTGGCATTTTTTAGAAAAAATTTAAGAAATTTTAATGTCAGTGTATTATTTTTACTTTACCCCAAGGGAGGGTGGGGGCTGTGGATGGAGTGCATTTTATGCAAATTCAATTATTTTCTCTAAAAATTCCATTGGATACCAATTCTCTTTTTCATCTAAAGCTTGATGATAAATCACAGTTGACGGGGTTAATCCAGGAGTTGAATTTGCTTCAATTATCAATAGCTCACCTGTTTTAACTTCCATAAAAGCATCAATCCTTGCATACCCAGAAATTCCTAGCTTCTTTGCAACTATTTCCATTCTTTTTTTAGCTTTTTCTATAGCTGATTTTTTAACATATGGCTGCGGTGGTGGAGTTATGTTTACTCCCGTTCCTCCTTGGAATTTTTCCTCTAAACTTAAAACTGTACCACTCGCAACAGTTAGGCTAGGATTCATTGCTCGCATTTTATTTTTTTCTCCAATTAATCCCATTGTAATTTCAACCCAACCAGAAGTTTTCTCCCATTTTAATTCATTTTGAACCACTGAAACTTTGTCTGTATAAATAAATTGCTCGAAGAGTAAGTTATTTGGAGTATCTGTTGGCATTTCAATTTGACCTCCCTGGTTTTCAAATGTTCCTTCTGGGATATGTGGATATTTTCGATCTAAAATATCAAGGTATTTAATTAAGTCTGTACTCGTTGACAACTTTACAATTCCAGCTGAACACCCATCTGAACTTGGCTTAATAATTACATCCTTACTAATTAACTCTTTGCGGAGATCTTTCCATAGAGATTTAATTTCTTTTTGAGATTTTTTTAATAACTCTTTAGTAGAATGTAGTACTTTTTTTGCTGAATGAATCCCCTCTTCTTCAAGGCCAGATAAAATTTCGCCTGTTTTATATTTATCCATACAGATTTTTGAAGACGCACTACTTGAACCGTTAAATTTCACTTTTTCTTTTTCTAGTCTTGCTTGCATTTCACCATTTTCTCCTATTCCTCCATGAAGACCTATAAATACAAACTTTGAATTTTTAATAAAATCGCTCAAGGTTATTTTTTCTGGTAGAAACTCACTTTCACTTAGTTCAGCTGGATCGATTGCTAACTTTTCAAGCACTCTTTGTCTAAGAGGCTTAATTCTTTCCTCCGCCGTATGTGATTCTCTACAGGTTTCACTTATTTCTTCGACAGTATGATTTAGTGTTTTAGAATAAGGTAACTTCCAGACAGTTTTTTCATCCATGTCCAGTAAATATGGTTGTGGAGCATATTTTTTTGAATTTCTCAGCTTCAGCCAGACATTTGTACCGCTCATAATTGAAACTTGTCTCTCGGCAGTTTTTCCACCAAATATAACGCTTACAGGCTTCTTATTGTTAGAATTTTGCTCTTTTTTCTTTGGGAATTCTAAACCATATCTTCTACAAGAATTCTTAACAATAAATTCTAACAAGTCTTTATGACTAAAACCTACTTGAGCAGATTGCATAAATAAAAAACTGTTTTGCTCCATTCCACTAATTGGATTAAAATCAGAAAACCAAATGTTCCCGTCTTCTAAAAGCCATCCATCAAAACGTGCGAAGTCTTTCATTCCCAAGACTTTAAATAATTGCTCAGCTTGGATCTGAATTTTTTCGATTGTTTGTTCGCTAAACCTTGGTGGACAATGGTAGGTAACCTGGTTTGTGGAAAGGTACTTTTTTCGATAATCAAATATTTGATTTTTCTTGTAATCAATTTCAATTTCACTTGGCATAATTGCTACTGGCAATCCAAATTTATTTTCAAGAATGATCACTGTGAATTCAATTCCTTGGCAAAATGGTTCGAGAACTACTCTTGTATCAATTCTTTTGCTAAATATCGCTTGTGCTGCTTCGTTTGCTTCTTCTTCAGTTTTTACCGAGTAAACACCAATACTAGATCCACCTGTTGCAGGTTTTATTACTGCTCTGCTGATATTATGTTCTTTGAAGAAATCTTTGATTAGCTTTTTTCTCTTTTGATGAGATTCGTGAATTTTTAGTACTGTTGAAGGCATAGTGTAAAAACCTTTTGACCTAATAAATTCATTTGCATCGTACTTATCAAAACAATTTTTGCATGCCTCAGAAGTGGAACCGATATATGGGACTTTATGTTCTTCTAGGATTTTTTGAATTTGACCATCTTCCCCAAAATCTCCGTGCATAACTGGAAAAGCTAAGTCATTCTTCTTGAGGATTTTATGTAAAGCAGAATAGCTTAGTGGCTTTGCAGTTTGTTGCAATTTGAAGTCGAAATCTGATGGTGTATTTGAGTATAGTTGTGCTCTTGAAATTTCATATGGGTTTTTATGGTGATCGAAATAAATTGGAGTGATTTTTATCTCGTCACCGTGTAAATGGTCGCAGACTGAACGAGCCGAATTTAGGGAAATCCCCCTTTCTAAAGAAGGACCACCGCATAATAGAGTAATATCTAAAGGCATTTTCAATACTTAATTCATATATTTGCGAAAATTGTACCCCTACGATATGTCTTTATCAAGCAATCTTCAACCCAGCAAGCTTAAAAATCCACTCTTAGACAAGCCTCCTTGCGAACAAATTAGTTTTTAGAACGCTTGCTAATTGAAAAATTCTATCGATATTCAATTTGTGATTTTTTGTTCTTTATTAACTTGTAATTACCTACTTTTTTCCGTATATTCCTTAGGCTAATTTCAATTTAATTTTAGTGAAAATTCTTCTATGGCCTTTTTTAGGAGACTCAAAAAACGTTCGAACGATGCGCATTATTTAGCGCTTGATATCGGGACAGACTATGTCAAAGCATTGGTTTGTGAAGCTGAAGGTGACAAAGGACGTGTTCTTGGTGTGGGTAAAAAGCGTCAGCGACTTGGTGACATGCAAGCAGGAGTTGTTACTGATATTTCTTCAGTTATTTCCAATTGCATGAGTGCAATTAAAGAAGCTGAACACCTTGCTGGAGTAGCTACGAAAAAGATGATTTTAGGGATTTCTGGCGAACTTGTGAAAGGAGCAACAAATACGACTAGTTATTTAAGACGTGATGCTAATTCTAAAATTGATTTAGCAGAAATGAAAAATATTGTTCATAAAGTTCAATGGCGTGCTTTTGATGTTGTTAGAAGTCAGCTGGCTTATGAAACTGGTTACAATGAGATAGATGTAAAACTTGTAAATGCTGCAATTGTTGATACCAGAATTGATGGATATAAAGTAAATAATCCGATTGGTTTCCAGGGTAAAGAAGTGACCCTGAGTATCTATAATGCATTTGCGCCTTTAGTTCACTATGGAGCACTTCAAACTATTGCTGCGGAAATTGATCGTGAAATTTTATCGATAGCTGCAGAACCTTATGCGCTTGCCCGTTGCATGGGCTACGAAGATGGTGGACAATTTAATGCGATCTATATTGATGTTGGAGCTGGTACTACAGACGTTGCAATTGTTAAAGATGGAGCAGTAGAAGGAACGAAAATGTTCACAATGGGTGGATGCACTTTTACAAAAAGACTTTCCAGAAGTTTAAATATTTCATTTAAAGAAGCTGAAGAAATAAAAATTGCATATAGTGAAGACAAGCTAGAAAGACAATCCCATAGAATCGTAAGAGAGGCTATGAAAGGAGATTGTGACGTTTGGCTATCTGGAATGGTTTTAACACTTGAAGAATTTAAAAATATCGACGTATTACCTTCAAAAATATTGCTTTCTGGTGGTGGAGCACATTTACCTGAAATTAAAGAAGCACTAGAAACTCGTGAATGGGTTAAATCACTTCCATTCGCAAAAAAACCTCAAGTTAATTTCCTCAATCCTAAAATGGTCAGTAATATGGCTGACGAAACTAAGCTTTTAAAAGATCATACGGATATTATGCCGTTGGCGCTTGCGAATCTTGCTTTAACTTTTATGGGTGAGGAGACTTTACCATCGAAAGTTCTAAAAAAAGTGGTTCGTTTAATGCAAATGTAAATGGCTGATAAAAAGAAAAATCAGGCAGAAGAAGAGGTGAAAAAGAAAAAGAAGTCTCAGGATTCTAAATCAGAGAAAAAAGGCGAAAAAAAGCGTTCTTCTAAGGATAAAAATGAAAAGGCTAATAAAAAGTCTGATCTTTCTAGTAAAGATCAGAAAGATTTAAAAGAAACTAAGGAAGAAAAAAATAAGGAGAAGAAAAAAGATGAGAAAAAGAAAGAAGAAGGAGATGAACTTGTTGGAGATGTTGACAAAAGTCAGCTGGTGTCGAAAAAGAAAGTTGTCTATATAGATATTGATGATGAAGTCACTGATATTCATGACAAACTAAATTCAATAAAGGCTAAACACGTATATATTGTAGCTCCAAAGAGATCTATACTTTTTCAAAGCGTTGTAAATTTAAAAATTCTTAAAAGAAAGGCAGAAGAAAGTAATAAAATTATTTACTTTATCACAAATGATAGCAATGGGATTTACCTAGCACAGCGGCTAGGCATTCAGGTTTATGACAAGGTTAGTAATGAAGGAAGCCCCTCACTATTTTCTAGTGAAGCGGAAGATGACAAATTAAGAATTACCCCACTTAAGGCTACTGTTAATTCCGTTGAAGAAGAAACTCCTGTGAGATTAAAGGAGAAAAAACTTTCCATCAGTGAAATATTAAGAGGAAAAAAGGAATCTGTAATGGATGTAAAGAAAATCAAGAAAAAGGAGAAAAAAGCTCAAAAACTAGGAGACAATAAGAGAAAGATGGTAATTGCGGCACCGAATAAACATGCCCTGATAGGTTTAGTTGCAACCAGTCTACTCATTTTACTAGTCATTGTGTATATCGCGCTTCCCGGAGTAACTATATATATAACTCCAACAGCAAGCGTATTAGAAAAATCTGTGAACATCACACTTGCCGATGCCACAAGGAATTCTGCTGAGCTAGAAATAAACCCTCGTCATACAATTGCTAGCTACTCAACCTCTGTAACTGTGACACAAGAAGTCCAACATTTTGCAACTGGCAAGAAATTTTCTGAGCGTGGTGCAAATGCTAGCGGGCAAATTACAATTTATAATACAACTGGAAATCCTTGGCCATTGGTGGGAGAAACTCGATTTCAAACTAATGAAGGTATCGTTTATAGGATAAAAGATAATATTACTGTTCCTGCTGCTACTTCTGAGGGACCTGGGTCTGTGGAGTCCTTTGTTATTGCTGACCAAGTTGATGCTTATGGCGCAGTAGTTGGGGAACGTGGGAATATTGAACCGACCACATTCTTTTTGCCTGGTCTAAAAGAGGATAGCCGGTCTGAACTTTATGCTGAAAGCTTTGAGCCTATGTCCGGCGGCGTTACCGATTACATTACATATATTTCTGCAGAAGATATTGAGGCTGCGCGTGAAAGGCTTGAGGATGAACTATTAAAAAGAGCAATTGATGAGCTTAGAAATGAGGTAAATGAAAAAGCAAAAGCAGTTGGAGGTGACGTCACTTACAAATTGCTCGAAGGTGATGGGGCAATAAAAGTAGGAGACGTACAGATTGGAATCCCTGCAAATTTAGAAAACCGTGAAGTTGCAGATTTCACCCTATCTGGAAGTGTGGATGTGAATGGAGTTTATTACACAGAAGAAGAAATGGTAGCAATCTTGAGAGATGAGCTAATGCTTAAGAAAAGTCCACAAAAGGAGTTACTGAAAATTTATGACGATTCGACTTCATATAGAATTTTTGAATGGGATGAGGTTACTGGAAAAATTAAATTAACTGCTACTATCAAAGGAATTGAACAGTTCAATATTAATCCTGAAGACGAGAATGGAGAAAGGCTTTTAAGTAAAATTCGTCAACATGTTGCAGGAAAAGATATCCTTGCAGCTGAACAATTTATACAAAACCTTCCAGAAGTTAACAAGGTAACGATCGATAGCTGGCCAGCTTGGTCCCCTACTATTCCGAATTTGCCTGAGAATATTGATTTTGAGATTCGGGATGCTTCTAGTGTTGTGGATTAGTGTACCACTAGCTTTGCTTGGGTACACTACGCTATGGATGAAATTTTAGGATTTTTTTAGATTATTTTTTTTTTATTCTAACTTTTTTTTTCCCCCCGCGCGCCGCGCTGGGACCATGGGGGGGGGGGGGGGGTCTAGGTGAGGTCATCTTTTATTTCCATTTCTCTGTCTACCAACATCTTAGGTGTTCT
>CAYNUR010000022.1:0-12949 GCA_964400435.1 uncultured Candidatus Peribacteria bacterium | reverse complement strand
GATGAATGATACTTTTCTTAACATTTATAACTGGAGGATTCGGCTCACCAAAGTTTTTCTTTAGTGCCATTGCATCAGGAATAATAGTAATAATTTTCGCCCAATACATGGGAAAGAAAACAAAAAAAGGAGCAGAAACATATTATCAATTGAAAGGATTATACGAATACATCGACACAGCAGAAAAAGACAGAATGAAATTCCAAGAAGACAAGGAAATCCTTTTCGAAAAGCTATTACCATACGCAATGAGCTTCGGCCTAATCAAAAAATGGACAAAAACCTTCAAAGACCTTCTAGACAAACCACCAGAATGGTACAAAGGCTCAACAAAAACCTTCAACTTCAACAACTTCTCAAGCTCAATGAACAAAATCTCAAAAAAAATGAACACAACAGTAGCCTCATCCCCAAGAAGCAAAGGATCAGCCTACACAAGCGGCGGATCATCATGGAGTGGAGGTAGCGGATTTAGCGGCGGAGGTGGATTTTCTGGAGGTGGATTTGGTGGTGGTGGAGGGAGAGGATTGTAGGTGCGGATTAAAAGAGTTATCAGAAATAAATTTTGATTTTATGAAAATTCAGTTATATAAAGTTTATCCTGGAATCACTGAAAAACAGCTTAAGCCAATTAAAATTGAGATCAACGGCAAATTAGCAACACTTTTTGAACGCGGATCAGATGACATACCTTGGCCAACAACTAAAATCTTTTCTTGCGAAAAAGATAATACTTTTCAAAAGGAATTCAAAAAGTTACCTCTAAACTACAAATTCACATTTTACCCTAGACATGAAGACGATGATGATTTGCTAGCCAGCTTAGAAGGATATGCTCATCTAAATTACATAAATAGAAAAAAAATAGATTGGTTATTCAATAGACATTGGCTGCAAAAAAGCGAAAATATTAAGTGGCTTATCAGTATACCTCTATCAATAATAACCGCGCTAGCTACAACATGGTTAGCAAATTATTTTCACATATTCGAATAAAATCAAAATTTACATCTGACAACAGAGACAGAGACTATGAGGTTCACTCATTCGCTTTGCTCAGTCGTTCATCACCCAAATTTACTTTTCGCTACGCTCGAAGTAAACTTCAGCCATACTCAATCGTTGTGTGAAATCTTTATAAGCCAAACCATGAAAAAGAAGAAAACCAAAGCAAAATTTCACTGGATGATTTTTGCTGATAGCTACCTCACAACTGCTCTAATCACATTTAAAGAATTAAAAGAACCCAAACATTTTGACAAAGATTCACTAGAATACCAACTTGCGTATAAATCTAAATATCTCCTCATTACTACAGTATGGAATTTTAAGCACGCTATCGAGATAACGATCAAGTCGTTGAGTATTTTGCTAGAAGAACATTATATGCCAGTACATAATTTGGAAGATCTAGCCCAAAACCTAGTTGACTTATTAGACAAGAAAAGAATCAAGCCGCCAGAAAAAATGCAGGAACTTTTCATTATTATCTTGAAGTATCATTACTTAAAATTTTGGGATAGTAAATTGATAAAAACGGGGAAATTTTCCGATGACTACAATGACTTTCTCCGCTACCCAGATAGCCAAGTAAAAACAATCATAAACCTTCATTTCTTTGATGAAATAAAACAACATGAACTAGATGAACTTTGGACTGATATGCAAATTTTTCGTTCAGTCTCTAATGAGCTTAACAACACGATTATCACTAAGATAGGCTAGATCCTCATAAAGACTTCAGCCAACAGCATAAAAAAACTAACTCCAAAACCATGTTCAAAAAACACTGGGACATACTCCTAAATTACATAGCTTTACTACTTAGCATCAGCATATTAACAACTTTCACTACATTACTATGTAAAAACACATGCATAATAATTGGAGCACTTCTATTTTTACTAATAGCTCTATTAATTCTAAGTTCAATAGTAGTTTGCGTATGGCGAACCATCAAAAATAAAATGAATAAAATCAGACTCCTTTGGATCTCACCAAACATTTTAATAGTTGGCACAATCTTAGTGATCCTATTGCAAGAATTTTTTTAGGGAAAAAGAAAGGTGAGCCATATTAAAAAGCTCCCAAAACATACAAAGCCAACAAGCCCCCTAAAATGATTTGGCGCTACCAAATACAAGGTGCAAGAAAAATTTCAACCGCAGTGACCTAAAAAGTCATGAGGATTGAAATTTTTCGCAGCAACGAAGTAGATTGTAGTGCCAAATCATTTTCAACGAGAAACTCCTTAACTCTACCATCTCTGCGTTAAAGTGAAAAAACAAAGCTGAGCCGAATTAAATTCTAAATAAAAAGCTCCTCCAAACTTACAAAACCCTCAAGAAACCCTAAAAGTGATTTAGCGCTGCCAGATACGAGGCGCAAAATAAAAATAAACCGCAGCGTACTAAAAGTACGTGAGGATTTATTTTTATTGCAGCAACGAAGTAGATGGTAGTGCAAAATCACTTTTAGAAGCCGAACTCATCCCTGAGGTCGTCTATCTCATCTCGTAACTCCGCCGCCTTCTCAAACTCCATATTCTGCGATGCAATCTCCATCTTCTTCTCCAAACTATCAATCAACCTCTTAGCCTCATCCTTCGGAACTTTCTTCAAATCAATTCCACGATCTTCTTTTTTCTTACCTCCAAAATGACTAATATCTCGCACAGATTTCTTAATCGTCTCAGGAGTAATTCCGTGTTTTTTATTATGTGCAATTTGTTTTTCACGACGTCTTTCGGTTTCTTCAATCGCCGTCTTCATCGCTGGAGTCTCAACATCAGCGTACATAATCACATATCCATTCACATTTCTCGCACAACGTCCAATCGTTTGAATCAAAGCACTTTCACTTCTCAAGAAACCTCTCTTATCAGCATCCAAAATCGCCACAAGACTCACCTCAGGTAAATCCAAACCTTCCCTCAGAAGATTAATCCCAACCAAAACATCAAATTTCCCAAGTCTCAAATCTCTTAAAATCTCAATTCTTTCAATTGTATCAATGTCAGAATGTAAATATCTCACTCGAATATCTGCATCCGCCAAAAACTCAGTAAGATCTTCAGCACTTCTTTTAGTCAAAGTTGTGATCAAAACTCTATCCCCCATTTCAATTCTCTTATTAATCTCCGCAAGTAAATCCTGAATCTGACCTTTTGAAGGCCGAACATCAATCACCGGATCAACCAATCCAGTCGGACGAACAACCAGTTCTACAATATTTTTCTTCTCTGTATTTGCCAATTCATACTTCCCAGGAGTCGCCGAAACAAACACAGCGTTATTCATATATTCCTCAAACTCATCAAACTTCAAAGGACGGTTATCATGCGCAGAAGGCAATCTAAATCCATGTTCAACTAAAGTCTGTTTTCTCGAAAAATTCCCATTATGCATTCCACCAACTTGCGGAACAGTAATATGTGATTCATCAATAAACATCAAAAAATCTTCCGGTAAATAATCCAGAAGTGTACTTGGTCTCTGCCCAGCGGATTTACCTGAAAGATAACGAGTGTAATTCTCTATTCCAGAACAATATCCAGTCTCTAATAAAATTTCGATGTCATATTCCGTACGAGTCTTAATTCTCTCAGCTTCCAGCATCCTTCCAGTATCCAGAAGATGCTTATATCTCAGATCCAAATCTTCTCTTATCAAATCAACAGCCCTCTTTACCTTTTCCTCAGTTGTAACATCATGCTTTGCCGGGAAAATTTTCACCGACTCAATTTCATTAATAATTTCGCCAGTAAAAGCTTCAACCTCAGAAATTGCATCAATCTCATCACCAAAAAATTCAATCCTAAAAACCGTATCTCTATCAGGTGGGAAAACTTCAACAGTATCACCTAAAACATGGAACATAGAATTCTTGAATTCCATAGAAGAACGACGATATTGCAAATCAGATAAAATTCTCAAGAATCTATCACGCTGAATCACATCACCAACTTTCACAGTTTGAGCTAAAGCTTGGTAATCATCCACAGAACCAAGTCCGTAAATACATGAAACTGAAGCAACAATCAAAACATCCTTCCTCGTCAAAAGATTAGCCGTTGCAGCATGCCTAAATTTATCAATCTCCTCATTAATCGAAGCATCTTTCTCGATATAAGTATCAGTCGAAGGCATATAAGCTTCTGGCTGATAATAGTCATAATAAGAAACAAAATAACTCACCGCATTATCCGGAAAAAATTCTTGAAACTCTGAACAAAGCTGAGCAGCCAAAGTTTTGTTATGCGCAAGAATCAAAGTCGGTCGTTGCATTTCTTCAACAATCTTCGCCATGGTAAAAGTTTTCCCAGTACCCGTTGCACCAAGAATTGTCTGAAATCTCTCACCTTTATTCAAACCTTTAACAATTTGCTCAATCGCTTTTGGTTGATCTCCCTTCGGAGTCATCTTCGATTTAAACTGAAACTTCTTCATCAAATTTGTGTAAAAATAGCCAAAAGATTCTATCAGAAAAGCAAAAGTAGTACAATGCTTTCAACTAATGTGATATAAAAGAAAATGACTTTATCATAATTCAAAAATAATGCAACTACTAGACCACGCCATCAAAATTGCTAAGAAAGCTGGAAAATTAACAGAAAAAATCGCCAAGAAAAACATCAAGATCGAACACAAATCAATCAATGATTTAGTCACAAATGCCGACAAAGCATCTGAAGAATTAATCATCAAAGAAATCAAAAAACTTTATCCAGACCACGGATTCATCGGAGAAGAAAGTCATTACGAATCAGGAGAACTAGCTTCAGACCTAGCACAAGCTCCATACATTTGGATTGTTGATCCAATTGACGGCACAACAAACTACGCCCATAAAAACCCCTATTACGCGATCTCAATTGGAGTATTCAAAAACACAGCAGCAAAAAGTTCAAAAAACTACCAGTATCTAGAAGGAGAAATGGTCGCAGGTGTCATACACGCTCCAGCATTAAAAGAAACTTTCTATGCTTCAAAAGGAAATGGAGCGTATTTAAACGGAAAAAAAATCCAAGTCTCAGAAATCACAAAAATGGAAAACTCAGTTACGATCACAGGATTTCCATATAAAAATAAAACAGACTACCTCTGCTATTTCGAAGCAATGATGGGAAAAACCCAAGGAATCCGAAGATTAGGAGCAGCAGCATTAGACATGGCTTACTTAGCTTGCGGAAGATATGACATTTTCTGGGAATTCAGCTTAAAAGCTTGGGACATCGCAGCTGGTGCAATCATTATTGAAGAAGCTGGCGGAAAAGTAACTGACATCAACGGAAATCTAGTAGACCTTTTTGGCGAAGAAATTCTAGCCTCAAACGGACTTGTACATGAAGAGGCAAAAAGAGTTCTAGAGAAGGTTGATGGGCCAAGATAAGACTCCTTGCACCAAAAACAATAATTCAGTAAGATTCTGAAGCCAAAAACGGCATTAGAAAAATGATAAGCACTCGTAGCTCAGTTGGATAGAGCATCGGCTTGCGGAGCCGGGGGCCACAGGTTCGAATCCTGTCGAGTGCACCATGTACCACTCGCTTTCGCTCGGGTACATGGCACTGCCAGATTGGATATTTTTGCTTTCGCTCGGGTAAATGGCGCTGCCAGATTGGATGTTTTTCCTTCCGCTTAGTTGCATAGTCGCTGCCTTATTGGAATTTTCACTTTTACTCAGATACTTTGTCCTACCATAAATCTTCCTTAGAATTTATGGTTTTTTTAAAATTATTTAATACTTCATTGTTAGTTTTTTAACATGAGTTATTTCTATGTTTATGTACTTCAAAGTTTAAAAGATAAAAATTTTTATCTTGGATATACAAAAAATTTAAACAAAAGAATTAGAGAACATAAAAACGGCGAATCAAGATCTACAAAACATAGAAGACCGTTTAAATTGATCTACTTTGAAGGACACACAAACAAATTCGACGCACTAAGAAGAGAAAGATACTTCAAAAACAGCAAGGGTAAATCAATGCTAAAAACAATACTAAAAGAAGCTCTAAATAATCAAAAAATACAAAATAAAACAATTCAAAAATCTAACAACAATAAAAAATAATATCCCAATCAAATAATCACTAATCACCTACTCCAAGAACAATTTAAAACTCCAACCCCGAAACACTCAGCTCAAATCATCACCGCTCCAACCCACGGCGTAGTGTACCCGAGCAAAGCGAGTGGTACACTAAATATTCCAAAAATCACGATAATCCACAGGACTCAAACTATCCTGTAAGGCTTCCATTCCAGCTTGCAAAATATCCTCAAGTTTCACAGCTTTTGCAGCTCTTCTTTCTTTAATTTTTTCAATTTTTCTTTCAAGTTTTTCAACCTCCCTATTCAATGAATCGATCTCTTTAACTAGTTTTTTCACCCTATCAGGTTTCGGTAATCTTCTTGCGCCTTCCAGATCTTTTTTAAATAATCGAAAACCATCGAGATAGTCGTCACCTAGGTTTGCGACTCGATTTGCATCAATCCTTTTTAGCCTTTTAGCTAAAGAACGATGTGAACGTACCATATATAAATAATCTTAATTTTTATAGAAATGCCCGCAACTAATATACAAAAAAATAGCCCATCTGTGTAACGAATGAACTTGACATACGTTTTAAGTAAAAAGGCTATTTTTCAGCTTAAACCCGCAAACTCTCGATTGCAGCAAGTCTATCCTCTGACTTATAAATATAACTTCCAGAAACTAAAATATTTGCTCCAGCTTTCACAGCAATAGGAGCAGTTTCAGCATTAATACCTCCATCAATACAAATATCTAAGTCTGGTTTCAATTCACGAAGTTGAGTAACTTTTGGCATCATATCTTCCATGAATTTCTGGCCACCAAAACCAGGCTCAACAGTCATCACTAAAACCTGAGTAACCATATCCAAAACATCTTCAATTTCAGAAACAGAAGTTTTTGGCTTAATCGAAATACCAGCTTCAGCCCCTAAATCTTTAATTTGTTGAAGAACTGCTCTCTTATCTTTACAAGCTTCCACATGAACAATAATTCTATCCCCTCCAACTTTTACAAAATCCTCTACATACTTTTCAGGATTTTCAATCATCAAATGCACATCCATCGGCAATTTCGTTTCAAACCACTTCATCACAGGCGCACCAAAAGTAATATTGGGAACAAAATGACCATCCATCACATCAATATGAAAAAGCTCAACATAAGGCTCTAGTTCAGCCATTTCTTCATTAATTTTTCCAAAATTTGCAGACAAAATCGATGGTGCAATTTTTACCGACATAATTAAACGTTAAGTAGTTTTTAACCTAAAGAATCCATTTTATCTCTTCTTCTTTCATGTCTTTCTTCACCTTCAAAGTCAGTATTCAAAAACTTTTCAGTAATTTTTTCAATTTCTTCATCACTTGTAGTTCTAGCTCCCATTGTCAAAACATTCGCATCATTATGTTTTCTCCCCATTTCTGCCAGTCCAACATTTGCTGCAGTTACTGCACGAATTTTTTTAAATCTATTTGCCGCAATTCCAACACCAATTCCACTTCCACAAATCAAAATCCCTCTTGCAGATGGATCTTCAAGCATTTTCTCAGCTACTTCACGTGCAATATCAGGATAATCACATGGATCTTCAGAAAAACATCCTAAATCAGTTACATGAAAACCTTTTCCTTCTAAATAAGTTTTTAATTTAGTTTTAGCATTATAACCAGCATGATCACTTCCGACATATAAAACTTTTTTCTTCTCTCCTCCGATCATAGTATTTTTGTTATTTATTAAAAACATCAGTCACCGAATTACCTTCATGTACAGCACTAACAATCTCTGCCAATAAAGGTGCAACCGACAAAATTTTCAAATTTTTAAATTGTTTTTCTTCAGGAAGTGGAATCGTATTCGAAACAACTACTTCCTTAAATCCAGCATTAGAAAGTCTCTCAACAGCTGGACCAGAGAATACTGGATGCGTAGCAGCTAAATAAATATCCTTATCTGCTCCCATATCCCTCAAAGCTTTTTCCGCAGCAGTAACACTTCCAGCAGTATCAACCATATCATCAAAAAGTACACAGTTTTTGCCTTTCACATCACCAACAACATGCGTCACTTCAGAAACATTATGCTGAGGACGAGATTTATGAATAATTGCTAAGTTTGCACCTAAAAGATCAGCAAACTTCTTAGCATCTTTTGCCCCTCCAGCATCTGGAGAAACAACAACTAAATCATCTAAATTTTTCTTTCTAAAATAATCTGCGAATAAATATTGAGTATTCACATTATCCACAGGAAAATTAAAAAACCCTTGTTCTTGATCACTATGAAGCTTCATAGTCATCACATGATCAGCTCCTGAAGTTGATATTAAATCCGCAACTAATTTCGCTGTAATTGGTTCACGAGGAGTAGCCACTCTATCCTGTCTAGAATAGGCATAATGCGGCATAATTACATGAATCTTTCCAGCAAAAGAACGCTTCAAAGCGTCAATCATAATAAACAACTCCATCAATTCTTCATTTACGTTTGAAGTTGAAGTTTGTACGACAAAAACATCGCAATCACGAACTGTTTCAGTAGGTTTCGCATAAATTTCATTACAAGCAAAACGAGAAAGATACATCTGAGAAAGCTCCACACCCAACTCATCTGCAATTGCTTTTGCTAACTCAGGATGCGAACTTCCTGAAAAAATTCTTAGAGAATTCTCTTTCATAGAGCGAACAATATATTAATTTCTTAAGATAATTATACCAGATTAAGCCCGCCGCATAAAGTCTCTTACCTTTTCAAAAATATTTTCAACATCCAATCCATATTTTCTATTCAAATCATCAAAGCGCGCAGATTCACCAAATTGATCTTCCAAACCTATTCTTTTCAAAGGAATTGGTTCCATAGAAGAAGTAATTAACTCAGAAATAGCCGAACCTAAGCCACCTTGAATATTGTGCTCTTCAACAGAAATAGCAAAACGAACTTTTTTTATTGCTTTTAAAATACCTTTTTGATCAATTGGTTTAATTGAAGAAACATTCACAACTCTAGTACTCACACCAACTTCCTCAAGTAAATCTGCAACTTCAAGAGAACGAGCAACCATAATTCCAGTAGCAAATAAACAAACATCTGATCCTTTTCTGATAGTATTAGTTTTACCCAAATCAAAACCAGCCTTTTTCTCAAAAACCCTATTAAATAGTCCAGAACTTAAGCGTAAATAAGTAGGACCATAATCTTTCAACATAAATTCTAGCATTTCAGAAGTTTCCACCGCATCTGCCGGACTTAGAACTTTCATATTTGGTAAAACACGCATCAAAGAAAGATCTTCAAAAATTTGAACACCCGCACCTTCATGAGCAGCAGAAAGTCCACTTCCAACACCAATAATTTTAATATTCAAATTTGGATAACAAATCGAATTCCTAATCTGCTCCCAAGAACGAGCAGTAATCATTTCAGGAAAACTAATTAAAAAAGGAATTTTTCCACGAGCAGAAAATCCCGCAGCCATTCCAACCATATTCTCAATCCCAAATCCAAGATTCACATGTCGAGCTTCAAAAGATTTAGAAAATTTCTCAGCACCAAGTTCACGAGTACAATCAGTATTTAGAACCACAATATTTCGACTTTTCTTACCAATTTTCAATAATGTGTCTGATAAGGCCGAAACCATATCGACTTTTTCAATATTCATAAATTATTTAGTTTTCAAATTTAACTTAATCGCTTCTAACTCTGGCTCACTCAATTGAGCAGCAAAATAACCATGTTTCCTTTCAGCAAAATCAATACCTTTACCAGAAACCGTGTGACACCAGAGACAAGTTGGTCGTCGATTTACCTTATAAGTTTTTACCAAATTCTCAAAAATAGCATCATAATTATTACCATCATTCACACGAAAAACCTGCCAACCAAAGGCATCCAATTTAGTTTGAATCCCACCCAAATCGACAACAGAACGAGTAGTTCCATCAGTTTGGAAAGAATTATCATCAAGAATTAAAACAAGATTATTCAAATTATGATGAGTAGCAACCATCGCCATTTCCCAAAACTGTCCACTTTGCAATTCAGCAATATCAGCAACTACATAAACTCGATTATCCTGACGATCCATTTTAATAGCCATAGCCAAACCACAAGCTGCAGAAAGACCATTTGCAACGGTTAAAGCAGGAACAGAAACACCTGAAATCTTCTGATAAGGACGAGCTTGAAGAAGTGAATTCAACTGAGCAAAATGATCAAGTTCACCTTCATCAAAAAATCCAAGATCAGCAAGAATTGCATAGAGAACCGGAGTTGCAGAATGCTTAGAAAGAACAAGATAATCCTGTTCGTCCCAGCCTGGTTTCTTTGCATCAAAATTCAAAACTTTCCCACCATTAAGCTCTCCATAATAAAGAGCAACAAGGATTTCCACAGTAGACATCGCAGTCCCAGTAGCCTTCATCCCAGATTTCTGAATCATTTGCAGAGCATTCAATCGAATCTTTTTCGCCTTATTTGCCAGAACTTGGGAATCCAAAATTGAAAAATTTAATTTTTGTTGGTGCTAAAAAAATTACACCTCAATTTCTGATGTCGCAAGTTCGGTTTTCGAGAAAATTTGAGAATTAGAGAAATGACAAAGATTAAAAATATTTACTAAGAAATTTACTGAACCCAGATACTAAGCGCAAAAAAAAATCCAACCGCTACCCGCCTGAGGCGGGTAGCAGTCCTTCAAAACCAACAAAGCCCAAATCCACCTAAAATTCATTTGTTGGGCGATCTGCTTCGTTGCAGAATCAAAAAAAGATCCTCACGACCGTTTTGGTCGCTGCGGTCTTTTTTTGATTCTGCGTCTTGCATCTCATCCCAACAAATGAATTTTAGCGTTCGTCGTCGGCGTATACGTGCATGTACTCCGACTTATCATAACTATAAATCTCATCAGCCTTAAAAAATCTCTTAACTTCTTTCTCAGCATTTTCCACAGTATCAGAAGCGTGAATTACGTTACAAGAAATCGACATTGCGAAATCTCCTCTGATTGAACCAGCTTCAGCTTCACGAGCTTTAGTGATTCCAGTAATTCTTCTAACAGCTTCAACTACTTCAAGACCTTCCCAGCACATTGCAACAACTGGAGTACTTTGCATAAATTTAGCAAGATCACCAAAGAAAGGTTTATCAGCGATATGAGCATAATGTTCTCTTAAAACAGCTTCATCTAGAGACATCATTTTAGTACCGACAAGTTTAAGACCTTTTTTCTCAAATCTTGTAGTAATTTCTCCAAGAAGACCTCTTTGAATTGCATCTGGTTTAATCAAAACCAAAGTTCTTTCTTTTACTCCCATAATAAAAACGTTAAATATTACCTTAAAGTAGGGCCATTCTACAGAAAGGATTTTTCTAAAACAAGTTGAAAAGATTTGCTTAAGCTACAGCTTCATCTGAAGATTCTTCGTCACTTTTTTCATCAATATCTTCTTCAACTTTTGACTCAGAAATAACTTTTGCACCATTTGAAATAATTGTACCTTTCGGCAAGCTTGAAACAATCAAAATTCCATCATTAAATTTCACATTTCCTTTAGCAATAATTGAACCAGGTAATTTATCATCACCTTCAACATAAGCAGCAAATCTCTCCTTATTTGGAATCATCACCATCGCACCTTCAGCACTCAAATCAATTTTCACATCATCTCCTTCAGGACGATTAAATTCTTTATTTAATTTCACGCCACCTTCTTCCATCTTAATTCCATCCTTAAAATCAGATAATCCTTCAAATTTAGAAGACTTAAAAACTTTACTCATATCTCTAAATTCATCAGGAATAATATCCTCAAAATATTCTCCCATCGAAGCTTTAGCTTGAACTTGTAAATCATCTAAAAATTTCCCCTTCTCCCCTAACATTCCTCGAGTCTTTTCATATCTTTTTGTAAAAGTACCATCACCAAACGGATCAAGTCCCAACATCCCAAGAATAAAGGCAAAAGCAGCCATATCTGGATGACCAGCGGCCAACTTCTGATAACCAGTTAATTTGGTTTTTGGATCAACAGCGCCAAACCCAAGAAAATCCAACACTCCACCAAGTTGACCTTGTAACATCTCAGCTTTAGCATCTCTTTCAGCAGTTTTTTCAGCTTCACTTAATTTCTTTTGCTCATCAGAATCAACTTTTTCATCATCCTTAGGCTTTTCTACAACATTTCCTTTTTCATCTTTCACTACAGTCACCACCTCATTTTTTTCATCAAACTTCACTTCAAATTCATACTCACCATTTTCAAGCAATTGTTTATCCAAGTGATCATAGTTAGCTTTCTGCATATTTTCAGCAAAATAAGCCGCCAAGGAAACAGAAGCTAATTTTATCGCCCCCTCTTCATCAACACCTAAAAAATCTTCAATAACCTTAGGATCTTTAACAGATTTTCTCATTTTAGGCTCAATCATCTCCATCAAATTTGTCACAAAATCAGGATCTTCAAAAACAAGATCAGTAGGTATTTCTCCAGAAAAAATCACACCTTGCAACTCAGTCATCTTCAAAAAATCAGCTAAATGCTTAGCATCATGATTAATAATTTCCTTCATTTTTTTTAGATCTTCTTTCGTCAATTTTTTCAACTCAATCTCACCTTTCATCTTATCCTTTCCAGCCCCAGATTCATCTAAAACTAGCCCCTTCACCTCTCCAATATCGGTTTTCTTTTCTACCTTACCTCCATCATCAACTCCAGATTTTACTTCGGGAGAACCTGTATCATAAACAAATCTCTTCTCAAAAAATTCTCCTTCAAATTGATTAAACCAAAATAATTTCTTCATAGAAAAACTTAAAGTTATCGCATTATTATAACAAATTTAAGCTTCTAAATCAATTCTCCGACGAAATAAATTACGTAATTTTGCTACAACACCTTTATTT
>CAYNUR010000021.1:0-13466 GCA_964400435.1 uncultured Candidatus Peribacteria bacterium | reverse complement strand
ATTTATATGTTTGAAGATAAATTGTTGCTTCTTTCTAAATTATTTAAGGGATTTGCTGATCAGTCTCGGTTGGCAATATTGAATACTTTATTAGAGAAATCTAAGACGGTTTCTGAGATTGTAAAAGAAACGAAGCTTTCACAACCAAATACCTCTGCTCATTTAGCATGCTTATTGGGCTGTGGTTTAGTTCATAAGGAAAAAAGGGGGCGTGAAGTTTTTTATAGGATTTCTGTAGATGAGGTCAGAGATATTCTATTGAATGCTAGAAAGATTTTGAGTAGACGTGGACAGGATATTTTTAAATGTACAAGATACTAATTTCTTTATGAACAAAAGCACCTTTAAAGTAGCTAAAATGGATTGTCCAAGCGAAGAACAGATGATTCGTATGAGACTGGAGTCTATAGCTTCTATCAAGAATATTGAGTTTGATATTCCTGGTAGATTAGTTGTTGTCTACCATGAAGGGATTGTAAATGAATTGATAGAGGCACTTGATAGTTTGAGTCTTAATTCAAAATTGCTTAAGAATGAAAAAGTTGGGAAAGCTCCAGTTCGAAATCGAGCTCCTGAGAGGGCTATGTTGAAGACGGTTTTAGTAATTAATTTTGGACTGTTTTTACTGGAAGTAGTGGTTGGTGTAGTGGCAAACTCTATTGGTCTAATAGCTGATAGCTTAGATATGTTAGCGGATGCTATTGTTTATGGATTGAGTATCTATGCAATTGGGAAGGTGGCTGAAGCGAAGAAGAAGGTGGCCAAAATTATTAGCGTTTTTCAATTTGCACTAGCAGTCTTTGGTTTAGTTGAGGTTGTGAGACGTTTTATTGGAGTGGAAGGGTCACCTGTTTTTCATCTTATGATTATGATGTCAGTGATAGCTTTGATTGGGAATCTTTGGAGTTTGATTCTTTTGCAGAAATATAAGGATAAAGAGGTCCATATGAAGGCAAGTTGGATTTTTACCTCAAACGATGTTTTAGCAAATGTTGGAGTTATTGTTGCTGGTGTTTTGGTCTACTTTACGGCTTCTTCCTATCCTGATCTCATTATTGGGACGTTGATTTTCCTTATGGTTGCTCGTGGTTCTTATACTATTTGGCAACTTTCTAAATCCTAATGTAATTCAATGTTAATGAATAAGCTGGAATTTTGGTTGATGAATAATCCTTTTCGGTCTTTTGTTCAAAAGTTTGAGGCTAGGAGGATGCGTAAAATGTCTGATTTGAAAGATGGGGCGGTTGTTTTAGAGATAGGTTGTGGGCAGGGTGTTGGAACAAAGCTGATTGCTAAGCATTTTAATCCAAAGAAGATTTTTGCGATTGATTTGGATGAAAAGATGATTGGGCGGGCGAAGAAGAAAGTTCAGAGCAAGGATGTAAAATTTTCAGTCGCTGATGCAAGTGAATTACCTTTTAATGATGGGCAGTTTGATGCTGTTTTCGATTTTGGGATTATTCATCATATTCCAAATTGGAGAGATTGCATTAAGGAGCTATATAGAGTTTTGAAACCAGGTGGCCAGGTTACTTTGGAAGATTTGTCTATCGAGAGTTTTACCAATTCTTTGCTTGGTAAGATCTTGAGAAGAACACTGGATCATCCTTATGATGATATGTATACAAGGAAGGAGTTCTATGAGGCTGTGAAAGATGTGGGGTTTGAGGTGATGGCTAAGAGAGAGAACTTCTTTTTGTTTAATTTGGTTTTGAGGAAGTAGTAGATGATTGTGGTGGTTCGGATATCGTCGGTCTGCATTTTTTTGGTGTTTTGTGGAGGAACTGAAAAAGGAGTGTGCAAGAATTTTTGTGTAAATTACTTTTTAGTCTGAGTTTTCAAAGCGCAAATGTTTGAGCTTAGAGTTTGATCCGATCAGAGAATTCAATGGTGAGCTGAAAAATGTTAATCTTTAGTTTCGTACTGGCATAGTCCATTTTCGTGAGATATCCTGTTGGGCGGGGAAAAGCAGGTTTTTAAAGTGGCTCATCGTGTGGAAAAATCGATGTAGTTTTTTAATTGTCTGATAATTGTGTTTTGTAGTGATCGGTAATATGGGATGATTGAATCAGTATTTAAATTGGTTCTATGGTAAGTTCTCCTAAAGATTTGGGTTTGGATCAGTTGATTTTGGAAGATCCACGTCTGTGTTACGAAACTATCGTACGGGCGATATTTAGAAACGTACATGTTACTTTTTTTAAGGATGTAGTTTGGCTTGAGTATTGGGGGAGTATTTCAGATGACAATAAAAGAAAGCTGGAGAAAATATGTCATTTTTATTACTATATGTGTTTGCCATTCGAGGAGAGTTTTATTGTGCCGGACGCCAAAAGATTAGTTTTTACTGCTTCTATCCTTGAAAGTCTTATGTCCGACGTTGAATTTAAAGATTTCTATCAGTTTCTGAAAATGAAAAAGGTCGTAAATGAAAGAAATCTCAAAGAATTGCACGAAGAATACCTCGATCAATTTGGATGTAATAGAAAATTTCGAAGCTATTTTGAAACGTATTTTGTTGAAAAGGACTTGAGATGGTTGTGTTGCGTTATTAGGAGGTTCAGAAATGGGGAATTTCGTTCACTGGGGACTGTTAGTGAGTTGTCAACTTTTTTCTATTCTTTAAGAAGTGAAGTTGTGCATTCTGCTAATATAAGGATTATTTCGAATGAACTTTTGGGAAGTATCGAGCTTAAGTTGCAAGGGAAGCACTATAAAATTGATTTAGATATTTATGAATATTTAAAGTCCTTTGAAAGGAGTTTGGTGAAGTTTTTTGACGTTAATAGAATGTTTTAGCAATATCTAGTGAGACTAGTGTGATGTTGGATTAAGTGCTCTCGAAAAATAGTTGAGAATGATGTAATGTTCGCATTGACTAATGTAATTATTAATGAATATTGTCGAATTCTCGGATGATTTGAAGCAGTTTATTCGTCTTGGTGAGGAACGGGTGAATGTCGAATATAAAGGGAGACTAACTTGGGGCCAAGGTGTCACAAATTTGACAATTCTTAGAGCAATGATGGCAATGGCTAATAGTCGTGATGGTGGGGTAATAATTATTGGTGTTGAAGATGGTAGTTTTGATCCTGTGGGTTTAATGCAAGCTGAGTTTGAATCTTATGAATATGATAGAATTGGTCGATACATCAATACGAGGACCCAGCCAGCAATAGATTTCGATTTAAAAAAGGGGAAAATTACGGAAGAAGATGGAAGTGAACGATTGTTTATCGTTATTCAAGTTCAGGAGGCTGATGATTTTCCTGTTGTTTCGACTTCTCAGGAACTCAAGAATCGTAGTGCTGGAGCATTTGGTGATAATGTTGTGATCAGGAATGGGGTAGTGTATATACGATCAAAATCACCAGTGGAATCTCGTGAAATCCATGGTCATAGAGAATGGAAGGATTTTGTTAAGTTGCTTCTTGATAGAAATCAAAGGAAACTGATTGAAATGATCCCTTGGAGTGCAGTTGAGAGTTTGAATATGACTGAAGAAACTGATATTGAAAAATTTAATCAACAATTGGGGGGCTTATGAAAGATTTAATAAAAAAAATAAAGGGGTATGGGCATTGGCGAATTTTGATTCGTCCAAATAATTTTGATGAACATTTGATTTCATCTGTGCAAGAGGCCCGTCAGATTATTGAGGAAAATAAGGTGCTTTTAAGGGGATGGGATTATCCTCATAGTGATAGAGAATTAAAAGCATCTAGTGCAAATAGTATAGAGTCTGCTTGTGATGGCGCTGGATTACCAGTTTATGAGTATTGGAGGTATTATCTTTCTGGACAATTTGTGCACTATTTTGCTATGAGGGAGGATTGTAGAATTGATCTGGAGGGGATTGAAAAGATTAAGGAAAGGATTGTTTTTTCAGAGAATAGGGTTCATGAAGTGAAGTCGGTTCTTGGTGTTTTATCTACATTAAATACTTTTACTGAAGTTTTTTTGTTTGCATCTAGGCTGGCGCAGCGAGGACGTTTGGGCAATGAATCTGTACATATTGAAATTACCCTTGAAAAGGTGAAAAATCGTATGTTGTATGTGGAGAATTTGAATCGTGATCTTCATCGCCCCTATGTTTGCTCTTTTTCCGAGGATAAAATAGTAATGGCTTTTGACTTAAATAAGAATGATCTTATCAGTAATTATGCTGAACTTGCTTTGGATAGTGTTATTAAGCTATTCGGTTATTTTAATTGGGAAAATCCAAGTAGAGCCATTTTGAATGATGATCAACTAAAATTTCTTGAAAAAAGATTATAGCTTGGTCCAGGTTCTTGATGATACTTTTCCATCCATCGCAGTGATTGAACATGATTCAAGCTTAAATCCTTCTTGAAAATGCAGATATTCAGTTTTCCCAAATCCTGCAATTTCTGATTCAGATGTTGAGCTAGGTTCTCCTAGAATCGCTTTAACTTCTTTGATAGTCATGTCTGCTTGGATTTTATCACAGTTTCCCTTGGTGATTTTGCCTTCTGATTTTTCTTCTTTCTGAGTATTTGTATTGGATTCAGTGATGCCTTTATTTTCATTGCTACTGTTTGATTTTTCTCCTACTGAAGCAAAACTACCTATAATTAATAGGACTAGGAATCCAGTTATGATTTTGTGTCTGACAAACCAGTTTCGTAAGTCAGCTTTGCAGTGTTTGCACTTCTTAGCGTCTTCTTGCACTTTTTCTTTACACTTTGAGCATTGTTTTGTAGCCATAGTTAGTTGGTTATGGATATGGGCTTAAATGCTCGGACGTCCAAAAGAGGGCGCCGAGGACACCCAATTAACTTGCTCAAAGAGTAGCCTAACTGGCTCGACGCCCACCTCTGCACCAGTTAGTGCCTAGATGGACGAATTACTCTTTGAGTAAAATAAGTTTTTGGGTGTCGTCTTTATTCTATATAATCTTTGCAGTAATTAAAAGATGTATTGAAATTATGTATATAAAAGTATCTGTAAAGGAGGCCCTTAGGATAATTGATGGGCTAATTCAAGAGGGGGATGATCTGAGGAATTATATCTCTGATGACTATGATAGGAGAGAAGATGAAAAGGAAATCGCTGAGAATGATGCTGAACTCCAGGAAAGTGAATCTGAAAATAGTCGAATTGTTGATAAATTTGGGTCTAAGGTTGGTACGGCTTTTTCTGCTATGAATATGTTATCGGCTCAATCTAGGTCACTTACTGAAGCGTTTGAAGCTTCAAATTCGTTTGTCCTTGGTGCCGATGTTGTATCAGATGAGGTTATAGATGAATATGCGGAGAGATATTGGAAGTGGAACCGGAAAGCATTAAAAGAACTGAAGGCTGTTTTTCAGCATTTTGCGCCTCTGTATAAATTTGAGAGCAATTTAGATTTTACAGAATTTAAAGATTTACTTCTTGGTAATGCCAATTATCGTAGATTTACAAATCTTCTGGATCGGTTTGATTCTAATCTGAGGACTTTGGTTTCTTTTTACGATGATTTTAAAAATTCAATGAAGAGCCCTTTGGTTTATATAGATGAAAAATCTCAGATTTGGTTTTTCGACTTTATGTGTCAGTTAAAAGCTGGTTCTAATGAGGCTGCATTGTGTAGCTTCATGTTTCAGCATGGTATAGGAGAAATAAAGGAATATGCTGATATATATGAATATGTTACTGGAGAAACTGATAAGTTCCCGAAAAATTGGGAAAAAACTATTAAAAGTTCTTATCACGGTGTGAATTTAAAAACGAATAAACTTTTTGGTTTTCCAATTCTGAAAAAAGAGGGGCTTACTTTGGCTTTGCATCTTCCCACCAATTTTATCGGGAGTCTTATATAGATTTTCCCTTTATATAGCTGCAAAAGCCTCCCATCTGGCTCATGCGCATAGTTAGATAGTCTAACAGTGAACTATTTAACGTGATTAGTATGCAGTATGAGATTAGCGAGGTGCAGATTATGCCTATTAAACCAAGGGATGGATTGGTGGCCTTTGCCAGCGTGGTGTTGGACGATGCGATATATCTTGGGTCCATAGGTCTGCATTTAAAACTGGATGGTACTGGATATAGATTGACTTATCCGAATAAGAAGGTTGGAACGAGAGGGATTGATGTTTATCACCCTATTAATACTGCTCTTTCGACAGCTATAGAGAGGGCTATTTTTGATAAATATATGACTCTGACTCGATGAAAATGACCAGTGAAGAAATTGAGGAGTATCGACAATTTCATTTAGAGGAGTTTGGTGAGGAATTAGCTCTGAAAGAAGCTGAAATTCGGGCGCAAAAACTAATTAACTTAATGAAACATATCTTTAACGCATAGCGAAATGAAAAAAGTAACTACACAAGAATTCTTAAAAAACTTTCCAGGATATTGTTTGCAAACGTTTGACGATAAGGGGAAAGATAGGTCCTTGATTGCTCATGGCAAACCATCAAAGGCGCTTTGGGGGCGTTTGGATGAATTGAATAAGAGAGGAGCGGGTATCTTTTTTTCTCCAAATTCTTTTTCGAAGGGGGAAAGGAGGAAAGGGCTGTGTGATGGTATCAATGCTTGGTTTTTTGAGATTGATGATAAATCTTTTGAGGATCAGTGGAAATCGATTAAAGCGGCGCCGATACATCCCGATGTTATCGTACAGACCAGAAAATCTCTTCACTGTTATTATTTGGCTGTGGATGCGGAGATTGAAAGCTTTGATTTGGTGCAGCGAGGGCTTATTCAGTATTTTGGTGCAGATCCAGCGTGTAAGGATGTGACTAGGGTGTTACGCGTTCCTGGTTTTAATCATAATAAATTGGATCCGGTGGAAGTTGAGGTGGTTTACTATGATGCTAAGAAGCATTCGGAGCAAGAAATGTTGGAGAAATTTCCACATGAGATTGATAAGAAGAGTAGTTTTGAAAGAACGGTTGAAGTTGTGCCTGAGAATTTGGACTTTTGGGATGCGGCATCAAGATTGGATAACAAGGTGATTTTAATGAAATTGTCGGGGACTATGATGGTGAATTACGAAGAATTTACTTTTCGTGAGCGCTCGAGCGGTGGTGAGCATATCGATGTGAATGGAGATATTGCTGATGCTTGGATTGATGATAGGGGTAGAATTGGCTCTAATAAAGGAGGAGGACCAACTTATATTCAGTGGTTGCAGTACTATGGATGGCGCAAAGTTGATATTGCAGAATGGGTTAAGAAGAATTGTAAGGATTTACTGCCAGAAAACACCTTAGAGAATGAAAAAAAAGATGTTAAGTCTAATAATAATCAAGCTGAAGAGATCTTGGAAATTTTTAAATCCCAAGAGCCTGTACTGTTCAAAGATCAGATGGAGGAAGGGTACGCTTATGTTAGCGTTGATGGGAAAAAGTGTTTGATGAAGTGTGAGAGCTCAAAATTTGAGAAGTACTTGAGACATTTAACCTGGTGCAAAAAGAAGCGTGTGTTTGGCAACGAGGCTATGAGTAAAGTTACTAAACTAATTGCTGCTGAGGCTGAATATGGAGAACGTCAGTATCGTCTTTTCAACCGGGTCGGTAGGTATAAAGGTTGCTTTTGGTATGATCTTGGTAATGGAAGGGCGATTCAGTGCGGTAAGGAAGGGTGGGAAGTAGTTAAGGATATCCCGATACTATTTAAACCGTTTCAGCATCAGAATAATCAGACTGAACCGTCAATTATAGGGAGCGATATAGGCTTAGTATTTAAACATATAAGGATTCAGCAGGAGGGGCATCAAATCTTGTTTTTGGTTTGGTTAGTGGCTGCGTTTGTTCCTGGTATTCCTCATCCCATTCTTGCTTTGCACGGTGAAAAAGGAGCTTCTAAGTCTACAACTATGAGATTGGCTAGGTCTTTGATCGATCCATCAAAAACCTGTCTTTTAACTTTACCTGCTCCCAGTGAATTGGTGCAACAACTGGCTCACCATTACTTTCCTTGTTTTGACAATGTTAATCGAGTAAGTGAATCTGTCTCCGATGCTTTATGCAGGGCAGTGACAGGTGCAGGTTCTGCGAAACGCAAGCTTTTTACAGATGATGACGATATTATTTACAACTTTAGGCGTGTAATTGCTATTAATGGTATTAATAATGTTGTTCAAAAAGCTGACTTGCTTGATAGAAGCATTTTGATTGAGTTGGTTAGGGTTCCGAAAGTTGAAAGAAAGACTGAGAGGGCACTGGATAAGGCTTTTGTAGTAGATAAGCCTGTAATTTTGGGTGGAATTTTTAGTGTCCTGTCAAAGGCCATGGGATTGATTGAGGGGATTGACTTGAAGGAATTTCCTAGAATGGCAGATTTTGCAGAATGGGGATGTGCTATTGCTAAAGCCTTGGGGTATGAACAGGAGGATTTCCTTGAAGCTTATGATGAAAATATTGGTCAACAGAATGAGGAAGTAATCGAGAATGATCCTGTGGCTTTAACTATTTCATTGTTGATGGAGAAAGAGAAGGAATGGATTGGTTCACCCTCAGAGCTTTTTGAAAAGCTAAAGGAATTAGCGGAAAATGCTAAGGTCGATCCCAAATCAATGCCAAAGTCGGTGTCAGTAATGGGGCGTGCAATCAATGTAGTACTTTCTAATTTGTTAGAGGCTGGCATTCATTTAACGAAAGAAAAAGATGGTGTGCATGGACGAGGGAGGATGTACATACTAACTAAACAAGGGAATGATGACGCAAGTGTCGCAGATGACGTTGTTGGTGTGGGGACGGTGGTTGATGACCGCGACGTTAGCGACGGATGCGACGTGAAGCCAGGTGTCCAGGATTTTATTGATGGTAAGGCCGTAATAGGAGATCTTTCACCTGATGATCAGGTGAGGGTGGTCAAAAAAACTTTTGATATTGATAACCAAGGATAATATGAAATGTAGATTTATAAAACATAACGGAGAAAAGTGTGGGTCCAATGCTATGAAAAAAGGGGAGTTTTGTTTTTTTCATAATCCCGATAGCGATGAGGCGAGAAAGCAGGCTCAGTCAAGTGGTGGGAAGGGAAACGTAGTTGTTGTCAAAGAACCTTTAGCTCCTGTTGAAATAAAGGAGGTGTCGGATGTTGTGTTTTTGCTTGAAGATAATGTTAATCGTGTACGGTCTGGTGAAATTGATGTGCGAGTGGGTAATTGCATAGGTGTTTTATCTGGGCATTTAATTAAAGCGCTGGAGGTAGCAAGTATTGCGAATCGGGTTGAAATTATTGAGAGAGCTATTTTGGAGCGGAAAACACGTATTACTTAATCAAATAATTATGGAATGGGATTTTGAACCTAAGGATATCGTTACAGGCGAGATTAAATATAGTTTGGAGGATTTTTGGAGAGATTTGCAGGGGGAGTTGGCATATAACATGGAGGGTTTTACCAAGAAGAAGGTAAAGTTCGCTTCGAAACTTGTGTACAGAATTGTTTACTTAAAGGCTATAGGCAAATCTGATGCAGACGTTTTAAAAATTTTGTCGAAATATTCTATTGATGAAAAGTTCTTGGGGCGGACTGTCGAAGGAAACTCCAACAATATCAGAGTGCTCGAATCTATCATGATGAGAATGATATTAGTTAATTTGGAATCGGTGGAGTGTGTGATTTCTGATTCGCTTGTTCTTAAGATGGTCAATTTTCAGCTAGATCAATTTCATAAGAAACATTGTTTATGAAAAATATAAACTTTAAAACTTTAGCTAGAGGTATGAGCTTTGAAGATATGGCTATTTTGATGTTTAAGGATGTGAATTTGAAAAATAGCTCGGGAGGGAACAATTGTTTGCTGAATCCTGGTGAGGAAGAAGCTTTGCTAAAGGAATGCAGGAAAAGGGGGGATATTCCTAGTTTAAACAAGTTAATCGATATTTTTAATCTAACTCGTTTGGCAATTGCAGATGTACAGATGTCAATTGTGAGCTTGGATTTAGCGATATCCAGAATTGAGGCTTACGTTCTTATGCTTTATCTTCAAGATTCTAGTGTTTTGACTATGGGTGAGAACGCTGGTGTTTGTAGCCTGTTTGTCGGAGATGACGGAGAGGGAAGTTTTCCAGATGAAGGCTTGCAGCTGTTTTTCGTAAATTTTATTGATGCTGTTAAGAAGTTGAAATCTACGTTGTATCTGGTTCAATATGCGGAAAATCTTGCAGGCATAGATTTCGTCTCAGATGAGGATAGGTGTGTGCTCTCTAGTGGTAAAGAGAAGCTTGAAGAAGTTGAAGTTCTCCCTAATCTGTTGGCTGTTATCAGGGTTTTTAAACCCTTTTTGGAAGCTGGTGAGTTGAAAAGAGAAGGCTTTGTGGATAAAAAAATTATACAGCTAATTGGTCAAGATAAAACTGTGTTTGAAATTTCAGAGGAAGAGAAAAAAAGACTTGAAGAAAAGCTAGATAGATTAATCGAGGGGAGGCCACCCCTTACTTGAGTAATGAAACTAACAAATGATACAATGTTTTCGCATCCCAACATTACAGGCCAAGTTATTTTTGTTGTCCAAGGTGGGCGACGCTTCCAACAATGCTTTGGCTTATGTTGGGATGCAAGCGTCGTCCTCTTTAGATTTTTAACATTCAAAATATGGAATTAAAATATTTTGCTTACTGTAGGCGTAGTCAGGATAGAGAAGATCAACAAGTTCTTTCTATTGAGTCTCAAAAGCGTGAGTTGCTTTTATTTGCGAAGAAGCATGGTTTGAATGTGGTTGAGGTAATTTGTGAAGATATGAGTGCGTATAAAAGGGGGCGTCCAAAGTTTAATTGGATGATGGAGCAAATCGAGGCTGGAAGGGCGAATGCTATTTTAACATGGCATCTTACTCGTTTGGCTAGAAATGGTGCGGATGGGGGGCTATTGATCTCTTACATGGATGAGGAGTTGATTCGTGAGTTAACGACCACCGAAAAAACCTATAAAAACAATGGTGATGATAAGTTCATGATGAATATCCACTTTGCTATGGCTAAAAAGAGCTCGGACGATACTAGTGCTTTTGTGAAGAATAACTTGAAGACTAAGCTTGAAAAAGGTGAGTATCCTGGTTGGGTTCCGTATGGTTATCTGAATGTTGGTCCAAATGGTGTGATTTCGGGTAAAGCTTTTGATAAAGAAAAACAGGCGATGTTGGATGGTTTGGGCAGGCCTTTGGGGAGAGTAGAAATTGATCCAATTGAAGGACCTTTGGTTCGTAAGCTTTTGGATTTGGCTTTAACTGGGGTTTATGACTTGGAAAAACTTAGGGAGGAGGCTTTGAAAATGGGAATCAAAGGGAAGAACTCAGGAAAGAAGTTGGCGAAGGAAACGGTGAGAGGTTTGCTTCATAATATTTTTTATACTGGTAAGTTCGAGTATATAGGAGAGGTTCATCAAGGAAGCCATGAGCCGTTGATGACTGAATTTGAATATGAAAGATTGCAGGCTATCCTTAATAGACGAAGCCGTCCAAAACGACAGAAGCATGAATATACTTACAGCATGCGGGTACATTGTCCTGAATGTAGTGAATTGATGAGTGGTGAATTTCAAAAAGGACATCACTATTATAGATGTTGTAGATCTAAGGGAAAAGATTCTACTTGTACAAACAGTAAGTATGTTAGGCAGGAAGTGTTTGATGAACAGATAGCTCAGGTTCTTTCTAAACTGCCTATGCCAGCGGGAATCATGGAGTGGGTAATGAAATTATTGAAGCGAAGCTATTTGGAGGAGAATAAGTTCTTAGGAGGGAAACGAAAGCAATTACAAAGAAATATCAATGATGAAAAAGCGAAGATGGAGAGGCTTACTTCTAAGTGGCTCTCTGAGGCGAATTTAGATGGGTCTTTATTGTCAGATGATGATTATAAAGAGAGAAAGTATGTGATTCAGGGGAATGTTAATAAATTTGAAGAGAAATTGAATGATAACAATAGTGTCGAGGATAGTTGGTTGGTTAAGTGTGAAAGCTTTTTTAAGAAGTTGCGAGATATTGATTCTAACTATATGAACTCTGACGTCCTTGGAAAACAGATCATCCTTCAATGGGTTGATGCAAAATTTGTCCGAACAAGTAATAATTGGGCTGTAGAACTGGCAGAGCCTTTTAACTGCTATTTACATCCTGAGAAGTCAGAAAAACTCACCCGAACCGAAAAAGCTCCTGTGCTCGCGGTCAAAGAAGTTTTTACTCCAGAACAGAAGATATGGCTCCTGGGGCCGGATTCGAACCGGCGACCAATAGATTAACAGTCTACTGCGCTACCGCTGCGCCACCCAGGAACGTTTGAGGTTTTTTAAGCCTGTTTAATATACTCAAGCTTTTTGTTCATTTCAACATTATTTTTTCTCAAGAATTTTAATGTCTCTTGCTACGATTTGATCTGGTCTTGAGTATAGGTAGCTGTTTAAGACTTTGAATCCTGCATTTTCTGCGATTTCGTTAAATCTTGGGAAGTATACTTTTTTTTGTGATAATTGATAAGTTGTTACACACATTACCACTTTGTCTTTTTTTTGGAGGAGCTTGTTGACATTGCTGAGCCAATTCAAGTGGAGGTTTGACATTTTTCTGAACTCGATTTCTTCTTCTTCTTTTGAGGGATAACTGGCAAAAGGTTTACCTAGATATCCTTCAGTAACAATTGTATCTACTTTTTCTGGTAGAAGTTTTTTTGTAATGAATCTTGCATCTGCTGCGAAAATTCTAAAGTCTTTTTCTTTTGGATTGAACTCTTTATTTAACCAGTTGCAATTTTCTTCAGCGTATTTAGCAAGTCTTTCATCTAAATCAGATCCAATTCCCTTTTTTCCCATTAATAAGGCTTCCATTACTACGGTTCCAGTTCCGCAGAATGGGTCGTAGACTGTTTTGCTTGGGCCAGCTAGGTTGATCATTATTTGGGCAAGTTTAGGTGGAAGCATCCCAACTTTTGCATCTCTTTTTGGCTTGTTGAAGTCTCTTTTTGAGTAGTCATCTATTTGTTGAATTGTAACTGATTTTCCGATGTAGCCTGATTTTTCTCCATTAATTAGGCAAAGATCTATTCCTTTTTCAATTACTTTTGCTTTGTAAATTGTAGCTGGAGTGGTGTTCCTAGGGCCTTTGTTTACGAAGCGGCTATTTAATTCTAGAGATTTAAGAATTTTTTTAGAAAAATTTAATAATTCTTTGATATTAATTTTTCTGATGTTTTTAATACTTAGTATGCTTATTGCGAATGGAATTTTACCACTGCTGTGTTCGAATTCTCTTAATAGGATTGGTTTAATTCTATCTTTGAGCAAATTTTGTGAACTTAGTTCGCTGTTGTTAAAGCTTTCTACAATCTTGATTATTTTTATTGTTCCACCAAGTTTATTTTGCAGTTCTGTAAGTTCTTTTTCTTTGTTTTCTTCTAAATTAAAAATTGCTGTATCAAGATTTTTTTCAACAAAATTTTCTTGTCCTAAGACAGCGATTAGTTCTGCTAAGCTTAATTCTTTATTTCTTCCTAATTCAAATGCGTATGGT
>CAYNUR010000020.1:0-13606 GCA_964400435.1 uncultured Candidatus Peribacteria bacterium | reverse complement strand
TTACTATTATGAAATTTTCTAATCGATCGAGGAATCTAATTGTTTTAGTGATAATTTTTTCAATATTTCTTGGACCGATTTTAGAATTTGCTGCTGACTATTTGGTTCAGAATGGTTTTATTACTGAAGTTACTCAGCTCGATGCAATAACTTATGTCTTGAAAATTTTGTTGTGGATGGGGTTATTGATTTGGGTTTTGAAGATAAGTTCAAAGATTAGATGTTTGAGGATGATATTTTCAGCAAACAAAGATGCGGATTATTTCTTGAAGAATTTTATTTTCTTTAAAGTGAGTGATGAAAATGCTCAGAAAATTTTGAGGAATTTTAGGAGATTTAAGGATGTAGAAGCTAATTCATTAAAAGAAATTTTAAGTGATGTTAAGGCTTTTCTTTTTTCTAAAAAAGGTACAGAGATTGATGAAAAATATATGAAAGAAGCTTTTGAACGACCTGGTGTGGTCGATAATGGTGATGGAGAACCAGTTTTAAAGGTCAGTGGGACAACTATTCCTGCTGTTCAGATTCCTAATATTGTAGAAAAAACTTTTATTACTCATTCGTATTCAAAAGAAAAGTACCGCCTTTATTTACGAGGCGATACTTTAGAAAAAATGGAGAAAATTTCTTTAAGCTAGTTCAAATAGAAAGTAATAACCGTATCCAACTAATAGGGCTGGAATTGCCGTGTATAGTGTAGCGACAATTGAGGCTTTTGGTGAGATGGCAATTGCTGGGAAGAGAGCATCGCCATCATTGCTTATGGCATTGGAAATTTGTGCTGAGAATGGGACAAATCCTTGGAGGTACATTGTGGTTACTAGAACTTGTGGTCCACATCCCGGTAAGAAACCGATTAATGTTGCCATCAATGGAACAAAGGCTGCGTATGTTTTGAATAAAGCTTGGAAGTCAAATCCTGTCCAAATTACTCCTAACTCGAAAGCGAGATATCCAACGATTACCCAAGTAGTTACGAAAGCAGTGTCTGCTGTAACTTTTTCCATAACATCTCCTCGACTTTTACATTCAAAGAAATTTGAAGCTGCTGAACCAGCCGTTGGGTTGAATACCCAAAGTAAGAATGAAAGTATTGCTCCTGCTACTCCCAACCAAAGTGAAAAATCGGGAATTCCTATTTGTGCAATCAAATTATCAATGATTTCGACTTTTTGAAACGCTGTAAATAAGCCAACTATTAATCCTGGAATAAGTAGGATGGTCCAAGGATGTTTCCATATCCCATATTTGTAAAAAGTGCCAAAGTTTTTTGGTAATCCTTTTTTAGACATGTGGAGAAAATCATGGCCATGAATAAATTCCACTAAGTATCCGAAAATTATCCCCACGGCAATTGATATTGAGAAGATTACTAATGCTGCGTCTGGTTTTTGTGAAAGCAATAAAAATGCGGCATCTCCCATTGTAGAAGTTAAAACGGCGACGACAGCACCAAATCCTAATCTTCCCATAGAGTATTGAGTCATAACCATGATTGCCCCACCACAACCTGGAAGTGCTCCAAGTACAGTTGCAATTGGTACTTGATATTTTTTATGTTTTTTGAGGAATTTTTCCGTGTCTATTTTTAAGAGTGATTCTAATCCGTAGAAAATAAAGAGTGTAAGTGCAACGAAAACCGTGACTTGCACATATGCATCTGAAATAGCTGTAAGAAAGGCTTCTTTTGTTTCTGTTCCTCCGCCAGTGTAAATTCCAACAAATGTTAATAAGAGCATCCAGCGGATTGCAATTTTCTTTGAAAAGAATTGTTTTACTTTTTCCATTTTTGTTTTGGTTTAAAATGATTTATTCTTTGTATGAATTAGTTATATCAAAGAGAGTTCGCGTACACAAACTTTTATGTCTGATTTTGAAATTACATCAACACAGGAGGATTATTTGAGGGCGATTTATTTGTTGCAGAAAGAGAATAATGGAGTTGCTCGAGTAAGTCAGTTGGTTGAAAAAATGGGCTTGTCAAAATCTACAATTGCTCAGCGTCTTCAAGATTTAAAAGATAAAGGTTGGGTTGTTCATAAAAAATATGGTCCGGTGAAATTATCTGAAACTGGGAAGAAGATTGCTGATAATCTAACCTATAAGCATAGGGTTGTAGAAATCTTTTTAAATGAAGTTTTAGGTTTACCAAAAGATGAAGTGCATGATGAAGCACATCGATTGGAGCATGCTTTGTCTTCTAAAGTTATACTAAAAATGGCGGACTACATTGGTGATCCTACTCATTGTCCACATGGGAAAAAGCTTCCTGATTTTCATGAGAAAATTTAAGTGTTTAATGAAATAGATACATGGCTATAATATAAAGAGTTACTTTTTCGCTTAATTGAAGACTAGTTAAGGGTGTCTATATCTGTAGTAAAGCACTACGTTCCAATCGTCAATTGTACTTAGACAATTATTGTCTATTCCCCATAGAATGTATTGATTTCCGTTAATGTCAGAATTTAATGAGTAGGAGTTATGTGTCTCATCGTTTAATCCAGAGGCAATAGTTGATTGTAGACTAAATGAGTTATCGTTTGTATTACTGTTAGTTCCAAATATTTCTACGTCGAAGCTCCCTATTGTACAGGCGTCATTATCTGCTGAAAATGCGTAGCCTACTACTGTGATTGGTTGAGGAATATAGAAACCTAGATCGGTAGAACTGTCTGGACCTAGGCCGTTACCCCAATCTACGTTACAACCTTCGGCTGATCCGGCGTCATCTCCAATCCCACAACTTCCTGATTCATCTCCCCAAATACTTTGTTCATTTATAGAAAGCCATTTGTTTCTGCCGTTGCTGGTGTCGCAAACGTAAACAATACCAGTGTCGCTATCCATCCATTGTTTACCTGTAATTCCTGGTGCGCAAGCAGCTGGTGGGTTTGCACTTTGGTAATTCATAAAATCTAAAGGTGTGTTGAATGTCGAAAATGAATTCTGTGAGTCGTCCCAACCAAATGTTCTATCTGTTCCGTCGTCAAAATTAATAAAAACATCAGAAGCTGTTCCGTTACCAACTTCGATAGCTTGACCGGTTTCATTGATATCAAGATTGTCACTAAAATCAAATTCTGAGTTTGTTGCATCCCAGCTTAGAGCTTCTGATAGAGAAGTCCCAAAACGTAATGTTAAGTTTCCACCGGTATTGTCCTGATCGATTGTGAAAATTTCGCTGTTTGTTCCTGCTCCAACGCTTCCAGGAAGTCCTTGATCACCTTGGTCTCCTTTTTCTCCTTTGATTCCATCCATTTTTGTGACTGTGAAAAGTGGATCTGTCTCTGCATTCATGTTGTTTGGAGAAAGTCTTTGAGCTTGAAGAGTAACGAAATCGCCGTCATTTAGTTCAGCGAAAAAAGTTACATTTGAAGCTGTATATTCTCCTTGATAGTTTGAATTTTCACTAATTGATCCATTTAAAACGGTGGTGTCATTTGCTCTCACTCGTGAGACATAGTCAATATTTGCCGTTCCTTGACTGAGATTTAAGTTGTAAGTAATGAGGTAAAGTCCGTCTTCGCTAATGTTGATGTTATCTGTGAGGGCATTGTCGTGTTCAATAATTGTGCTATCAGTTTCAATATCTGTTGTGTTGAAAGTTATGTCTGCAAATGTTGCTGAAGTTAAAGTGTAGCCACCTGTTCTTCTAGCTTGGACAGTTGGTAAAGTTTGAGTTGCAATGTCTGCTAAAGAGGCGATTGATTCAAACCCTCCACCATTGTTACTTAGTTCCCATTCATTTGTAGTTGCATTGTATCTGAGAATTCCATCGCTATCAGATCCTTGATTAGCAACAATTTCGACGTTTGCACCTGCTCCAATATTTTCACTATCTAAAGTAAAAGTGTTTCCTTCTTGGTTGATATTTCCTTGGACATTTAAGTCGTCAGTGAAAACGAATTGGGTGTTTGCAGAGTCCCAAAATAATTGTTCATTGAGGGAACTTCCAAATTGAATAACTTTATCTCCTCCTAAATCTAGTGAATCTAAGATGATTGTATTTGGGTAGATTTCTTCTACGTCTTTTGAGTAGAGAATTAATTCCTGTGCACTAGAAAAAAATGAATTATTTAAAATTACCAGTGCTAAAACTGATGGAATAGAGAAGTAAGTCAGGATTTTTGCGAATGAGATTTTTTTCATGTGAACGTTATTTTCCTTTTTAATAATAAACATAAAACCTTTTTATTTAAAGGAAAATAACGTTAAATCGGTTTTCTAAATCTTTATTTTTTGTCTAATTCTTTTTCTCTTAAGTAAAGAAAAGTGGAAAACCAAAGCTTAATCCGATCATAAAAATTGATAAAATTGGAATCCAAACTTTTTTCATTTTTAACTTTTTAGCTTCAGAAAGCATAAAAGCAATTGCTGCAAGAACTGTCACGAGAAGGTCAAAACCAAAAAATCTTGTGGCATTTGTTGAAAATTGTTCTTTGAAAAGTAAATCGAGTCCGAGTCCGTTTTCTAAGTAAAATGGATAGTACTGTGAATAAGGAAGTAGGATTCCTAGGATGCAGATTAATAGATAAAGGTATTTTAAATTTTTACGATTCATGAAATTTGGTTATTTTTTATATGATAGGGGGCTTTAAACAAAAATTGAAGTTTTACAGATTCTGGATTAGTATGTTTAGTAAATTCCTTAAAAAATCCTCAACTATGAAATTTTCGAAAAGAAAAAAGAGTTTGTTTATGGTGTTTTGTATTTTAACTCTTTCCCTTTCAGCTTGCTCGCAAACTGAAGAAAATGCAGAAATTGTTGATGAATCAATGGTTTCAGAAACTGAAGATGAATCAATTCACGGTGAAGATCCAAATGCTGAAGATAAGAATGTTGATTCTATTGGCTTTGAAGCTAAATATGAAGTTAAGGCTGAAGAAGTTGTATATCACAATGATGTGGTGGGATATTTGGCTATGCCAGAAGAAGACGGAGATTTTCCGGGTATTGTTATGATTCATGAATGGTGGGGATTGAATGATAATATTAAGAAAATGGCTGAAAATTATGCTGGACAAGGATATGTTGTTTTAGCTGTGGATCTTTATGAGGGAGAAGTTGCTGAAGAACCTTCTCAAGCTGGTGAACTTGCTGGTGGAGTGAGATCGAACCCTGAACCTGCAATTGAAAATATGAAGTCTGCTGTTTCTTATTTAAAAGAAATGCAAGAAGTTCCTAAGATTGCTTCACTTGGTTGGTGTTTTGGTGGTCAACAGTCTTTGCAGTTATCATTGAATGAAGATGTTGATTCAACAGTTATTTATTATGGAAACTTAGTTACTGATCAGGAAGAATTATCTGCCATTGAAAATCCTGTTTTGGGGATTTTTGGAGCTGAAGATCAGTCTATTTCTGTAGATGATGTTAATGCTTTTGATGCTGCTCTGGATGCATTGGAAATCGAAAATGAAATTTATATATATGATGGAGTTGGACATGCTTTTGCAAATCCATCTGGAAATAATTATGCGGCTGAAGAAACTGAAGATGCTTGGATGAAGACTGTAGATTTTTTAGAGAAGAATTTGAAGTAGTGTACCACTCGCTTTGCTCGGGTACACTACGGGGTAGTTGATGTTTACTTGGGGGTAACTTTGGTGGTTTACAATTAGTTTTTGGGGGCTCATTCTTTAATTTTTAAAAAAAATAATATGCCTAAAGCAAAAAAGAAAAGTTCCAGTAAATGGAAAAAGATCGTCGTTGTAGTAGTTGTTCTACTTTTGGCGGTTGTATTGGTTGGTGGATTCGGTGATGATTTGAAATATGAGTTAATGGGAGGTTATGGTGAGGATGAAGCTATGGAAGAAATGGCTTATAATCGATCGATGGTCGATGGGGATTTTGCGATGGATATGGCTGTGACTCAGGCTCAGTCTTCATATTTCCCTGGTCCGGTTGAGCCATTACCTTCTGCTGGAGTTGAGCAGAGGGAAATTGTGAAAACTGGAAATCTGTCTGTTGTTGTTGATGATGTTGAGATGACAATTAGTTCGATTAAAGAATTGGTTGAGTCTTATGAAGAAGGAATTGTAATTGAAGCAAATTCAGAAAGATTTGATGATGATAGTCGTTATGGTTGGATGCAAATTAAAGTTCCGTCTGGGGAATTTGATGATGTGATGGAACAGTTGAAAGGTTTGGCAGTGAGAGTTCAATCTGAAAATGTTCGAACTGATGATGTGACTGGTCAAGTTGTTGATTTAGAAGCTCGGTTGAGAAATCTAAGAGCTGAGGAATCACAATATTTGGCTATTTTGGAAGATGCAGAAGTTGTTGAAGATATTTTGAATGCTACAAATTATTTGAATGATGTGAGATGGCAAATTGAGAATATTGAAACTCAACTGGAAGGTGTTCAAGAAAGAGTAAGTCTTTCGACAATTTATGTGAATTTGGAAGATGAAGGTGATGTTGAGATCTTTGGAGTTTACTGGAGACCAATTTTAGAAGCGAAACAAGCTTTGAGAGAGGCAGTTGAAAATGTAACAAACTCAATCGATTTCTTATTGGCACTTATTTTCAATATTCCATTAGCACTTGCTTGGTTAGCGATTGTTAGTTTATTTGGATGGATTGTTTGGAAGTTGGGTGGGAAAAAACTATGGAATAAATTGTAAAAACTAGTTTATCTTAAAGATAAAAAGAGCGTCCAATTAAATCGGGCGCTCTTTTTTGTTGTGTTAACTTGAAGATCTAAAAATTGTTTGATTCTGAAGTTATTTTTTGTCTCCGTAAGCTTTGTGATAACTGCAATAAGAAACTCCAAGAATTGCTAGAATTATTAGTGGGAAGAATGATTGACCTGTGAAGCCATCAACAACAACATGACTAACAAATGCTGAAATCATTACGAAAGTGAAACCTGCGTAAGCCCATTCTTTTAGTTTACTTTTTGCAAAAGGAAGAATCAAGATAAGTGCTCCGATGACTTTGAAGACTGTAAGCATGTTTCCGAAGTATAATGGATAACCTAAGTGAGTAATTCCTTCAACTGCCATTTCAGTTTGAGAAAATAATGCAGGCATTACTCCTTCAAAGAGGAAGATGATTGTTGTAGAAAGCCAGAATGTGATTTTTTGTGCCTTTGAATTTTTCATAAAGAAAATTAAGAATGAGCTGATTTTAGGTGAAAGTTGTAGAATTTGCCACTTTATAGAAATTGACTTTTCAAGGAGTTATGTTTTTGCTAAACTCTTTGAAAATAAAATCACTATATATGGGCAAAACTAACAAAAAAGGGGGAAGTTTTTGGAAAAATGTTTTAGCTGGTTTCAGTGTAAGCTTCTTTGTACTGAGTTTAGGTGCAGTATTTGGAGTGGTTTCTGGACGAGGAGTGTTTATTGGTCTTTTGTCTTCGGTTATTATTACTTTGATTACTTCTGTAATAAGTGGGACAAAGGTTCAAGCTTCCTCACCAACGGGTCCGATGGCTGCGACTTTGATTGCAGTTCTTGCTGAAACACAAAGTATAAATGTAGAAGGCTTTACGAATGATCAATTTGTGAACTTTGCTTTGATTTTTTCGGGTGTAATTTTGTTAATTGCTGGAATTTTAAAAGTTGATAGGTTGATTAAATATGTGCCAAATATAGTGATTTCTGGTTTCATGACTGGGATTGGAGTTTTGATTGCGCATAAAGAGTTGAAGATTTTGTTTGGTTTACAAGGTACTGAGCAAATTACTGGGGATTTGAAAATAAATATTGCGATTACAATTTTGACTTTAATTTTAGGCTTTTTTGTCGTTTTTCTTCTGAAGAAGTCGAAAAGCGAGGTTGTGAATTTCATTCCGCCAGTTTTACTTGTGATTGTTCTCTCTAGTTTGGTTGTTTACTTATTTGGATTCCAATCTCAGATCGAATTGGTAAATGTAGGAAATAGTGGTGTGAGCTTTAAGGATTTGAAACAATTAATTCATAATCAATTACCTCCATTTATTAATTTTGAAATGATTGCAAAAACTTTTCCATATGCGTTTAAATTTGCTTTAATTGCATATTTGGATACTTTGATGACGGCATTAGTTATTGAGAATAAGTTAAAGAAAAAGGCAAATCATACGAACGATCTTTATGCTCAGGGCCTGGCTTCGTCGGTGATCGGTTTGTTTGGTGGTGTTCCTGGTGCTCAATCAACTGTGCCTTCAATAATGTTGTTGAATGAAGGAGCAACTAGGAGAATTGCGACAATTTCTTTAGGTATTTTTACTTTGTTTGGTTTCTTGTTTTTTCTCGGCCCGATTTCTTTAATTCCTCAGGCTGTGTTTGTGGGGGTTTTGTTTAAAATTGCTTATGATGTTGCTGATTTGAAACCTTTTAAACTGTTTTTGAAGAAAAAGAAGGTTAGTTTCTGGCAGCTTATCTTTATTGTTTTGATTGCCTCTTTGACGGCTTTTTGGAGCTTGAATTTTGCTGTGATTGGTGGAACATTAGTTTTTTGGGCTTTGAAAGGAATGAATAAAAAATATTCTATTCGAGATTTAAAATTAGAGAAAGAAAGTGAGGGAGTTTTTGATGAAGTTTGATTTTCAGAACTCTGATTGAGAACCAGCTCTGAGATTGTCTTTTTAGTCATTTTCTGCTATAATCAAGAGGTTGATATTCAATATTTAGAGGTGATTATAAAAAACTTATTAAAAATTTTGAGAAAAACTTTAGTATGTTTTTTGGGGATTTTTTTGTTGAATGTAAGTATAGTAGTTGCAGATTGGTATCATTCCGACTGGCTTTATCGAGTTCAGATTAGTTCGGATCCGTCAAAAATTTCATCTACTGAAGCGGATATTCCTCTTTTTGTTGATTTATCAAATATGCCTACTGAATTTTTTGATAGTGTCAAATTAGATGGTGCAGACATTGTGGTAACTGCCGATGATGAAGTAACTGTTTTAGAGCATGAAGTCGTTTTTCTTGATAAGGTAAATAAAACTGGCGAGTTACATGTAAAAATACCTCTTTTGGATAATGTTTCTAGTACTGATCTTTATATCTATTATGGTAATCCGGCTGCATCAGATAGTTCAACGCCAAATGTTTGGAATGATTATCGAGCTGTTTGGCATTTAAATGAATCAATTGTTGGTTTTGATTCAACTGGAATTGGTGTTGCTACTATCAATGCAATGGATGGCGGTGATGGTGGTTGGGCGGTTTTATTTGGTGATGATCCGATTGTTACAAAGATAAATTTAGCGATTGATGAAGATCAAATAAGTGATGGAGAAAGAGCTCATACAACAGAACAAGTCGCTTATTGGATTTTCAAAAAAGCTACAGCTTTTGATATTGAAAACTCAGTTGGGACTATTATTGGCGAAGGTGGGATAATTTCTGATCTGGGAACTACACCGACTACTCAGAATTTAAGGAATACATATATTGATCCGGTTATTATTACTGTTCCAAACTTGGAAAATGAAAGTGATTTTCCTGCTGTTACTAGAATTAGCTCAGTTACTACTAATAACTTTGAGGCCTATATCCAAAACCCAGGTGATTCTGATGTGCCTGAATCTAGAGATGTTTACTATTTAGTTTTTGAATCAGGAGCTCATACTTTACCGGGTGGAGTTTTGATGGAGGCTGGAAAGGAATCGATTGCTGGTCAAAATAGGAAAAGTAATTTTGGTAGTGGTGAGATGGAACAGATTACTCCTTTGAATACTTATACGAAACCGGTTGTTTTAGGTCAAGTCATGACTACAAATGATCCATTGTGGTCAGTTTTTTGGACTTCAAATGGAAATTCTGGAAATCCTCCGACTGCTGCAAATATTTATGTAGGAATGCATATTGGTGAAGATGGTGTGACTACAAGAGTAACAGAAGATGTTGGTTATGTAATTGTTGAAGAGAGTACTGGAACAACTAACTCTGTTGATTGGGAAGCTAAATTGGGAGCTGATTCAGTTCAAGGTGTAGATAATGATCCGCCATATTCTTATGTTTTTTCAGGTGGGGCACTTTTAGGTCCATTTAATGATTCGACAATCAACTCTTTTAATGCCAGTGCAAAAGGGAATGTTTCTGCTGGTTTAGTTGGTAAGATTGGTAGAGCAATTAATTTAGATGGAAATGTTGGAACACGTTTAGCGATTGGTGGGTTAGCTTATAATACAGTAAATGGTTTAGATGAATTAACTGCAAGTTTTTGGTTAAAAACAACGGATAATAACCGAAGTGGAATTCTGGATTTTGATAGATCTGAACATTGGCAGTTGGGGATGAATTTTCATAATGCTGGTGGTCAACAAGGTCGAATTTCTTTTGATACAGCGAATTCTCCTGAAAATATTAGAGACATGAATAGTAGTTCAACTGTAAATGATGGTGATTGGCATCACATTGTTGCAGTTTTTGATGTAAATGAAGTTTTTGATAAAAAAATTTATATTGATGGAGTTTTAAATAATCAACTTAATCAACATAATTTTGCATTGGGAAAAGCAACTACTAGGTATGGATTTATTGGAGATGGTTCTGAAGCTAATGTTGCTGATGGTTCTGCAAATAATTTGCCTTATGAGGGAATGATTGATGAGGTTCGTATTAAGCATAGTGCTGATTCTGCAGATTTGATTTCAACAATTTATAATAATGAGAGTGATAATGCAGCTTTTTGGACTTTTGGAAATGAAGTTGAATTTAATAATGCTCCAAATTCCCCAGAAACTCCATTTGTTAATTCTGTTAATTCTCAGGCAGGTCAAACGAATCCAACAGATTTAACAATTGGAGGAATCGATAGTCGCTCGATCTTTTTTTCGGCAATATATGATGATGACGATCTTGGTGATATTGCGAATCGAGCTAGAATTCAGGTTTCAACTGATCCGGATTTTAACTCAATTACTCATTGGGATTCCGGGTTTGCTTTTATTACAGATGTGAGTGAGGGAAATCGTTCGAGTGATATTGAATATGATAATTTTGGAGCTGCTGCAACTTTGCCACTGGTAATGGATGATGGAAATGAAATTTATTATTGGAGAATTGCTTTTTCAGATGACTCTAATGCTGAAGGTGAATTTTCGCCTACTCAGATGTTCACTTTATTAGATATTCCAAATGATCCTGCTGGTGTTTCGGTTTTAAAAAATGATGCGAGTCCGGATACCTTTACTGTTAATTGGTTGGATACATCTGTCAATGAAGAGGAGTTTGAAGTTCAGGTTGATGAAAACGATGGAGGTGGATTTGATGGATTTACGGATATTACAAGTAGTCCAGTGGCTGCAAACTCTACGATGATTACTCATACTGATACTGTTGATAATCGTGCTTACTTATACAGAGTTAGAGCATGTAATTATGCTGGGTGTTCAGGGTATGTTGATGATTCGTTAACCCACTATACTGAACCAGAAGCTCCAGATAATGTTTATGGTGATTATGATTCGGATACTCAATTTACAGTTAATTATACTGGTCGCTCGGTCTTAGGTTTTGTAGATATTGAACATTGTATCGGTCATGCTAATTGTGATTCAGAAATATTTAATTTAATTGCTGATAATAAAGCTTCTACAAAAGATGTAGCTGAAACTGAAGTAGATACAACTGGAATTGTTGCAGATGAGGCTTTTAGGTGGAGAGTTCGAGCAACAAATGCTGCTGAGGATGTTTTGTCAGAATATACAACTTCTCCTTATGAATTTACGACTCCTGATTCTCCAAGTGATATCACAGCAGTTTATGTAACCGATAATTTTATTGAGCTTTCATGGAATGATGAGAGTTCTTATGAAGATGGTTTTAGAGTTTGGGTATCTGAGAATGGTAGTCCTTTTACTGAAATTACTCCAGGTGTAAATACTGTTGATATGGATAGTGAGAGTTATATGTTTACTAATGCAGCTGAAGATAGTTCATATCAGTTTAGGGTGTTTGCTCATATTGGAGCTACGTTGAATAATTCTGAATTATTCTCTGCAAATGCTGATTCTGGAATTGTAAAATCTTCACCAGCTGTGCCGACTAATTTAGTTTCAGTTTATAATGCTGATGATGATTTTGGTTTAGACTGGGATGATAATGCTGACTTTGAGGACGCTTATGAAGTTTTGGTTAGTGAAAATAATGGAATTTTTTCTTTTGTGAGTAGTTTAGCTTCAGATTCAGCTAGTTTTAATTATACGTCTGGTGCTTTGAATAGTTCATATAAATTTGTTGTAGATGCTGTGATAAATGCAAGTCCTCCTGAGAATCCTGATAAATTGAGTAGTCGTTCTAATGAGACAGACCCTGTTTTGTTTACAACTCCTGCTGCTCCAGTTTTATCTAAAGAGGGGGTGACTAATTCAACGATTGATTGGGGAATTATTGATAATGCAAATTTTGAAAAAGGATTTATTTTTTATGATTCTGATGGAGTTTCAGAAATTGTGAGGTTTGAAGTTCCTGACTTGAATGCTTGGACTGAGACTGCACTGGATCCAAATACAGAATACACAAGATATGCTGCGTCTTTTTTGGACAATTCTGGAGATGAATTGATTTCTGATTTATCAAATGTTGTGACGGTTTATACTTTGGCAAATGCTCCTGAAAATATTCAGATTGTTGAAGATGGTGAATTTACAACTATTTCTTGGGAAGATGGAGGAAATCCTATTGGAACTGAATTTAGGGCTGAAAACTTAACTGAAGGTGGGAGTTCTGGATGGAGTACTGATTTATTATGGGTTACAGCTGCTCCAATTTGCGATGAGACGCATCAATTTTTGGTCAAGTCACGCAATTTTGATGGTGTAGAGACCTTTGCTGAAATTGTGGAAATTACTGGTGAAGAGGCTTGCCCTGAACCTTTGGGAGGAGGAAATGGGGGAGGAGGTGGCGGCGGAGGAGGAATTGGAATATTTGAAACTTCTCAGTTTGAAGATTTAAATATTCAAACGGGAGATGAGGCTCAAGAAAACGTTGTTATTCTTGATGATGTCGAATCTCCACGACCTTTAGAAGATTGTAAGGAGTCGCCTTTTAGTGATGTGAGTTCACATTCCTCTAAAACCTATGTTGATGGATTATATTGCTTTGCAGTGATTAATGGGAGAAGTGGTGATGTTTTTGCTCCAGATGCTGAAATTAATCGTGTTGAATATTTAAAAATGCTACTTTTAACTTTTGGTTACGAATTGAAAGGAGTGGAATTTCAACCAATATTTTTAGATGTAGATGCTGAAGATTGGTTTGCGATTTATGTAATGAAGGCTTATCAAGAAGGGTTTGTTCAAGGTTATCCTGATGGAAGTTTTAGACCTGATGATAAAATTAATAATGCTGAAGCCTTGAAGATGTTTTTGAAATTTGCTGGATATGAGGTGAAAGATTCTACAGATGGTCCTTGGTATAATTCTTATGTTTTTAAGGCCCGAGAGTTGGGAATTTTATTTGGAGAATTTGAACCAGGTGAAATGCTTTTGCGCTCTGGTGCTGCAAAGATGTTATGGAGAATATTATTTGAGGATGTTCTGAAATGGGATGTCATAACAATTGATCCATTATAATAATTTCTTGAAGTCCAGTTTAGTAAACCTGTAAGAAAATTGTTTCGATTTTTGACTTAATTGTTTTGAAGATTTTCCGACTTGGGTTATTT
>CAYNUR010000019.1:0-13762 GCA_964400435.1 uncultured Candidatus Peribacteria bacterium | reverse complement strand
AAATATATGATTATTGAACTACTCATTCTAATTTCATTAATTCTAGTCACAGCTATTTTTGCAGGAAGCGAAACTGCGATGACAGCAGTAACTACTGAAAAAGCAATTTCACTTGCCAAAGAAAAGGTTAAATTTTCAGCTACACTTAAAAAAATTAAAAAAAATCCTCAAGAATTGCTGATTACAATTTTGATTGCGAATAATATCATTAACATAACTGCAAGCGCATATGCTTCATTTATTTTTACTAAAATATTTGGCTCTGCCGGAATAGGAATAGCAACAGGTGTTATGACAATACTTCTACTCTCAATTGGAGAAATTATTCCAAAAACATTCGCTAATAATCATGCGATCAGTTATGCACTCAAAACCAGCCATATACTCTACTTCACTAAAATAATCCTTTACCCATTAGTAAAATTATTTACCTGGATCACTGTTGTAGTAAATAAAAACATTAAAGGCCAAAAAAAATATCCAATATCTGAACAGGAATTAATTTCAATGCTAAAAAAAGCAGTTTTAGAAGGAGGAATTGAAAAACACGAAAAAGAATTTGTTGAAAAAATATTTGAATTTGACGATATCGAGGTCAGAAAAGTTATGACCAATAAGAAGAAAATGATCGCATTAAATGGTGACTTAACACTTAAAAAAGCACTAGAGTTCATTGCAAATCACAAACACTCAAAATTTCCAGTTTACTTAAAAGATAAAACAAACATTATTGGAATAATTTCTGTAAAAAAGATTCTTCAAGCACTACATAAAGAATCTTCAAATAAGAAATTAAAATCATTAGAACTACTAAATCCCACAATTGAAGCAGACAAAAAAATCCACGAAGTCCTTTTCGAATTCCAAAGTTCTCACATCCATATCGCCTTAGTAAAAAATAAAAAAGACAATGTTATTGGCGTAGTCACTTTGGAAGACTTAATGGAAGAAATAGTTGGAGAACTAGAAGACAAGTTTTTCTTTAAAACAAAAGTCTAATACTTATCCTTTCCGCAAAGCATCAATAGGATTTAATTTGGATGCTTTATTTGCTGGTGCATAACCAAAAACAATTCCTAAACCAGCTGAAATAACAAATGCAAAAACCAACATATCTAAAGTAATAACTAATGGCCATTCAAATTCAAATTTACCAGCAACAAAACTAACCAACCAAGAAATTCCAACTCCAAGGGCAACTCCTATTGAACCTCCAATGATAGATATCACGATAGATTCAGCCATAAATTGAAATTTAATAGCAAAAGGTCGAGCACCGATAGCTTTCTTTAAACCTATTTCGCTTGTTCTCTCAGTAACAGCAACATACATAACATTCATAATTCCAACACCCCCCACAACCAAAGAAATCGCTGCAATTGCAAACAATAAAATAGAAATCCCACCAGTCACAGTATCAACAATCTCCATTGATTCTTCCATAGTCCTAACAACAAAATCATCATCTTCAGGATCTTTAATATCATGATTTTGTCTTAACATTTTTTCTATATCATTAATTGTCTTACCAATTAATTCCTTATTAAACATTTTTAGAGAAATTGCTTGAATATAATCAACACCTATCAATTGTTTTTGTGCTGTCCTAATCGGCATATAAACCGTCTCATCCATGTTCAAGAAAAATTGCGTCCCAATTTCTTCGGCAACACCAACAACTTCAAAACTTAAATTTCCAATCTTAACTTTCTCACCAATTGCATTGCTTTCACCAAAAAGAATTTTTTTCACTTCACTACCTAAAACTATAACTTTTTTTAAACTTCTATCATCCTGATCAGAATAGAATCTCCCCTCAGCTAATCTCAAAGATTCAACATCTTCATATGCCGACTCTACAGCAAAAATCATAACCGTTTTTTCATTTGCAGCAGCTGTCATTTTTTCTTGATGAATTGTCATTCCATAACCATTTTCAATATTTGGATGATCAAGAATTTCCTCCACATCATCCAATGTCAAAGTTGTAACTTGAACCCCAGCCCCCAACGCTCCCGCAGTATTTTGATCTTTCTGAGCGGCAGTACCAGTCGAAGGAACTCGAATTTCAACATACAAAGTTTCAGGAGTTATCGAAGTTAACTCAACTAAAATTAATGATTTCACACCTTGTCCTACAGATAACATAACTATCACTATTGCCGTTCCAATGACTATCCCAAGTGCAGTCAAAAATGTACGCAATTTTCCTGCAAAAAGTGCATCTATAGACATTCCAAATATTCCAAAATATTTTCTACTCATATCTCAAAGCTTCAATAGGATTTAAATTTGCAGCCTTCGTCGCAGGATAAGTTCCAAAAATTAAACCAACAGCAAAAGAAAACACAAAAGCTAACAAAATACTAAACAAGGAAATTTCAAAACTCCAAACATATCCCAAATTATTAACCACAAGACTAACAACAAAAGAAATAGCAACTCCGAAAATTATCCCTAAAATTCCACCTAAAATAGTAATCACTGATGATTCCAAAATAAACTGACTTTTTATTTGGCTTGGTCTCGCACCAATCGCTTTTCTAAGACCAATTTCACGCGTTCTTTCTTTTACCGTCATCAACATAATATTTGTAATTCCAATCCCTCCAACAATTAAAGAAATCCCTGCAACAGCAGCTAAAAAGAAACTCAAACCTCTTGTAATTCCAACAAAAACATCTAAAGCCTGACTAATTGAACGAACACTAAAATCATCATTTTCAGGATTATCAATCTCATGTTTAAACCTCAAAATCTTACGAACCTGATCCATCGTCACATCAATCCGACTTTCATCCTCAACAGTAAGACGTATAAAACCTAAATGATCCTCCCCCAAAAGTATTTTCTGAGCAGTAGCAATAGGCACATAGATTTGATTATCAGGATTGTTAACTAAAAAAGATCCTTTTCTTTCTAGAACTCCAATTACTCTAAAATTTACATTATTAATTCTAACTCGTTGTCCAATCGGACTTGATATGGGAGAAAGTTCATCAACTATATCTGCACCTAAAACAGCTAATTTTACTCCAGAGTTTTCTTCAATGCTATTAAAAAATCTTCCTTCAGCCATTTCATGACCTTCCACTTCAAGAAATGAAGCAGTAACACCACTATAGTTTCCATTAATAGATCTATTTCCAATCGACAACTCCCCTACTCCACGAACATACTCAGCAACATTTGTCACATTATCTAAAACCGATAAAGCTTCTGCATCTTCTCGAGTTAAAGTTTTAATTTCTATACCAAAAGCAGAAGCCGGAGGGCCACTATCATCTGAATTACCAGGTAAAACACCTACCAAATTTGTACCTAGTTCCTGCAAAGAATTAGTAATTAAACTTTGTGCACCGGCACCAATCGACATAATCATAATTACTGAAGAAACTCCTATTATTATCCCCAGCATCGTCAGAAATGCTCTTAATTTATTTCCCAAAATTCCATCAAAAGCCATTCTAATTATCAAGAGATAATTATTCATTTTTCTTAGTTTTTTTAGTAGTTTTCTTCTTCGATCTTTCGTCAGAAATTATCTCCCCATCTTTCAAAGTAATTACTCGATGAGCATAGGCTGCAGTGGGTTTATCATGTGTAACTAAAATTATTGTTGCGCCTTCATCATTTAATTTTTGAAAAATGGACATAACCTCCTTTCCAGATTTACTATCCAAATTTCCAGTTGGTTCATCCGCAAAAATAATTTTAGGTGTATTTGTCAAAGCCCTAGCAATAGCCACTCTTTGTTGTTGCCCACCAGACATTTCATTTGGTCTATGATCCGCTCTATCTAAAAGATTTACTGATTTCAAAGCATCAGAAGCTAATTCTTGCTGCTTCTTAGAAGGTATTCCCGCATAAATCATTGGAAGCCGAACATTTTCCATCGCAGTCATTCTTGGCAAGAGATAAAAAGATTGAAACACAAAACCAATTTCATTATTCCGAATATCCGCTAAGGAATTTTCATCAAAGTCCGTAAATTTTTCACCATTAAAAATATAGTCCCCTTCATCAGGAACATCTAAAAAACCCATAATATTCATCATTGTTGACTTACCGGAACCAGAAGGTCCCATAATTGCAACAAATTCACCTTTATCAATAGTCAGAGACACATTATTCAAAGCCATTGTTTGAACGCGTCCCATATCATAGACCTTACTTATTTCATTTAATTCAATCAGAGCCATTACTTTCGTAGATTATAACTTCATCCCCCTCATTTAAGCCTTCCAAAACTTCAAAAACATTTTCACCTTCTATTCCCAATGTCACATTTTTTTCTACTCTTTGACCATTTTCCAATACGTAAACGAAAGTCTGGTCATCATCATACTCTACAGACAACGGAGAAATAGTTAAAACATCCTCTTTTGATTCAGTTAAAATATCTAAATCAGCCGTCATCCCTGGCATAATTCTAGGGTCTTCCTGGTCAAATAAAATTGTAGTCTCATAGTAAATAACTCCTTGAACTACAGTTTCTGCAGGATTAATGCTCAAAACCGTACCCTCAAAAACTTCAGTTAGTGGAAGTGAATCTAAAGTTATATCAACTTTATTTCCAACTTTAACTTTATTAATATCCGTTTCAGAAATGTTGACCTTAATTTGTAGTTTATCAGTAATAATTACATAAACATGCTCTTCAGTATTTACATTTTCTCCCAACTCAGCATTAACTTCCGTTACTAATCCAAACACAGGAGAAATCAATTTTGTTTCTTCTAAATTATTCAAAGCTTCAGCATAAGAAGCATTTTCTCTAGCAACTCGAGACTGTTGCGCAGCGACATCAACATATCTAGGATCTGAAATTAAATCTTCATAATCAGCACGAGCCTTCTCTAAATTTAAATTTGCCAAATCAATCTCTCTTCTTGAATCATTTTCAGATATTTCAGATTGAACTTTAGCATCCTCTAAACTTAACTCGGCAATCTCCAAAGCAACTTCAGCATTTTTCAAATTTGCCTCGGCATCTACCGTTTCCGTCATAGAAGATAAATCAGTCGAAACAACATTAAAGCCTGCAGTATCAATTGTTTGCTTAATATCCCTCACTAAAGACAATTGTTGAGTTAATGAAATTTTCTCAGCTACAACAGAAGATTTAAATGAGTTCATATCCTCAACTGTTACAGAAACTCCAGCTGATATTCCAGACACATTGTCATCACTTAAATAGTCAATTGCCACATCCAAAACTGCATTCACATCATCCATCAATGATTGAGCATCTAAAATCAACATATCAACCTCACCAATTAAATTTCTAGCTTCATCATTAGTCCAAGTTGATTCAGCTAAATCAAAGCTTTCATTAATAAGTTCAAATTTATCTCTTAAAGCAATGTAACTAGAATCAGCAGTTCTTTTTGCACTAAATCTTGTCCCCTCTAAAACGTCTTCAAAATCATCATTTAAATCTTCATTGTCAATCCCCAAAATAGAATCTGCAAACAACAAATTAGCTTCAACAGAATTAAGTGAATCTATTACAACGGTCTTAGAATCCTCATACGCTTGCTGCAAAGCATCCTCAGCCTGATCCTTCGCATTATCTCCACTCTCAGTCCTATTTTCTAATCGAGCTTGTGCATTTTCTAAAGCAACTTGAGCATTATCAATTTCCAATTCCGCAATTTTCACTTTCTCATCATTGGAAACAATTAAATCTTGTAATTTATCAATTGCATGACGCAAATTTGTTTCTGCCTCTTGTATCCTTAATTCCGCAATTCTAATCTCAGAATACGTTGGCCCAGCATACAAAAGATTTAATTCTGCTTGAGCAATATTTAAAGTCGCCAAAGCTTGATCAACACGAATTTGTAATGCTCGATTTTCTAAACTTGCAAGAACATCATCTTCATTTACATTTTCCCCTACCTCAAAGTTTAATGATTCAATCTTCCCAGGACGTAAAAAACTCAAGCCAATTTTAGCTTTTGATTCAACTGTTCCATTCACAGAAACGACCTGTTCGACATCCCCAACTTCCACTGATTCAGTAACATATTCAACAACTTCTTCAGGCTGAAAATAGAAATAACTTCCGACACCACCAACAACAATCATTGGCAAAATCAATTTTTTAATAATTGAAGCAATTTTCATTTAATGAGGAAAAGTATTTGTTGAAATCTTATGAGAAATATCAGATTTAATCAATTTCTATTAAACCAATTAGCAATTTTGATTTGCAGAATCGACAAAAAAATGATTTATTATGGCAAAAATTTAACTTACAAAAATGAACAACAAATTTTCAAAACTAGCACTTCTACTGCTAACAACTACTGTATTAAGCGCATGTGCTCAAGAACCAAATACTGACACTGAAGAAGCTCAAGAAACTACAGAAGGAACTTCAGTAGGAGTTACAATTGGTGATGGAGAATCTGAAGAAACAGATGAAAATGGAGACTCTATCAATGTTGAACTTAACGCTGACAGCCTGAACGAACTAGAAAATGCTGTTAATGAAACTCTTAATGATGCAACAGAAGACATCAACGAAGCTGCTGACGAACTTGAAAAAAATCTTGAAAAAGCAGGAGAGGATATCGAAAACAGCGTAAACGAAACAATGGAAAACATTGGTGAAGATCTAGGTAACATCGAAATTAGCTTCTAATTTTAGATCGAATTAGAAATCACCTTAAAGAGCTAGACATTAATTTATATGCCTAGCTCTTTTTTATTAATCAAAATTATTCAAAAGAAACAAAAAGATGACTAGTATTTTCTGCAGGATTATTCGAACCAGTAAATTGAGCTGAAGAAGTTCTTTTCCATAAATTTTGATCTTCAGCATTTAAATGTTCCATTAAATTCAGTAAAAGATAAAATGTTTCCTTCGAATCCATTGCTACTGAATCATAATTTTCTCCTCCTAAACTTTCTGAAATTTTACTAACCGCTTGAAAAGTTAAAAGCACTTCATTGTTTTCCCATTTTTCTAACCAATCAGTTATCATTTGATCATTTTGAAGTGCAATTTCTTCAACCTCATTATGAGTAAAATCTATACTTCCTATAACAAAAGTTTTTGAAAGATCTTGATTTTCTATCGCTAAAATCAAATCATCTAAATATTTCTTTGGAGTAGTTGATTTCAAAGTTATTGGAACAATTTTTGCATTTGGAAATGACTCATTAATAAAATCAAAATGGGTATAAATCCCATGCTCTTTATCAAAATCATTCGAAACAATTTGCAACGGGGAAGAATCTTTCAAGGCATATACAAAATCCAAATCCAATTCAGGAGAATTTTCATCTGTCTTTTTATCAATCGATTGAATATAAGAATATCCATAACCATAGTGATTCGGGCTGATTAAAATAACTCTCTCAACTTCTTTATTAGCAATCTCTTCATAAAATCCATCCATAAAATATTCAACAAAAAGATGATGAGGAATTATTGCACCTCTATAACCAATTAAATTTTCATCCACAACTTCTGACTTAGAAACTTCATAGCCATCAGAAACTACATCAGGACTACCTGAACACGAAGTGAGCGCGCAAAGCGCGCTCACCGTCACTAAAACATTTTTTAATCCGCTCATTAGTATTTCCATTATTTTCTCCAAGGTTTAGAAGAAGTACCTCCCCACTCAATAACTGTGAATCCTTCTCTCTCAATTGAAGTTAAATTCTGCGACATAACAGAGAATGGAGTATAAGTCGGCTGATAATACATAAACACTCTGATCAAAGTATCAGGTTCAGGAGTAATGGTTAGCGGAGCAACTTGATTAAAATCCTTTGTCCCCAAAAAGCTAACAAATAAATATGGCTCTTCATTTTCCATCATTCTTGGTTCCCAAAACTCTAAGAAATCCTTAATTTCAATTTCATTTAAACCTAGCTTCTTCAAACTATCACTCAAAAACTCAGGAACTTCTTCTTTCTTAATCATAAATCCACTATCAATTGCGATTCCATCATACTCGTGACCTTCCCAGAAAAGATATGGGTAAGTTTCTCCATCAGCATAATTATAGATTTCACTTTTTGGTGAAGCTTTAACATTCCAACCATCTTTTCCATATTCTGGAATTGTCACTGTAAACTCATCAATATGCACCTGAACATTTACATCAATAGTTTCCTCTGGATATAAATAAATTACAGGTTTAGCACATTCCGCTGGTGGAATCACTTGTCGATTAATAATTGAAGACCATCTACCAAATGGATCTTGCCAGAAAAGAACAGGCTCAATTTCCAAGAACTCTTCCCAAGACATTGGTTCTGCTCCATCTTCTCTAAATTCAAATGGCGCAGTATATGCTCTATACAAATTTGCTAAATCATATTGAACAAATGAATGCCCAGTTTGATCAGTTGCTTCTTTAATCGGATTTTCAACAACAAAAAGTGCAACACCATCTTCAGTCTCACCAACTTCTACTAAGTCAGCTTCATCAACTTCATCCTTAATCAAATAACAATCTCCAGAAACAGCACAGCCAGAAGTTGCATATACGAATTCTTGAGAAATATTCATAGTAGAACCATCAGCTACAAATTCAGCCTCAACATTTCCACTCTCTTCAGTCAATCCAAATCCAGGATCATAATCATATCGTGAAACAGAACCATCTTTATTCACGACATAAAAACAACCAAGGTCAGCATCAGGAAAATAAACTTCACCAGCTTCTTGATCAACAAAAGCAACATCTCCTAACTTATTCGTAAAATCATAGTATTCTTCTCCAGTCAAAAATCCTTGATCCCGGTCAGCCAAAGAAATTACCCCTTTACCTTCAGGCAAAACTATTTGATCAACTGGATCAGCATTATCCAAATAAGCAGAATTATCAATTTCAAATACGTCAGCAAAATATTCCGGTAAATATTCACTAGAATGATTAGCCAATAAAACTAAATCTCCTTGCACTGGATCCCAAGCAAACCTATAAACACTAGCCGAAAAACAAGGACCTTCACAAATTAAATTCAAAACTGCATATCTCCAACCATCATATTCTCCACCTTCAATCATTCCTGCATCTTTCCAAACGTATAAATCAGCAACCGCACTCCATTCTCCTGAATAAGTAGATTCTCCAATCTGATCTCTTTTATCACCCAATACTTCTTCAGAACTCAAATCTTCTAAAGTTTCGAAATCAATTATAGCCTCCTCATTCATACCTGGAGTAACTGATAAGTCATTGAAAACTCCATCTAGCCAGTAAATTACTTCAGCAGTTTGACCTCGAGAAATATCTGAATCTAAAGAAACTTTTCCAGCAAAAGACAACTCTTTCTCATCAGCATAATCTACATAAATATCATACCAATTATTACCTTCTGCAAAAGTATTCAAATCAACACCTAATTCATTTTCATAAGCTTCCAAAATAATTTTCAACGCTTCTACATAATTAATTGTATCCGCTGGTTTAAAGCTCCCATCAGGATGACCATTAATTATTCCTCCCTGCTTAGCAAAACAAACATACTTTGTATACCACTCATTTGCTCTCACATCTGTAAAACAAGAATTATTTGCATATGTAGCAAATTCACCTTCAGCATAAAGAGATTCAATAATAATTTTTGTAAATTCTGCACGATTAATTTCCTGATTTGGTCTAAAAGTACCATCAGAGTAACCTTCAACAATACCATTATTCTTCACATATTGAATTGCCTCATCATAAGAATGACCTGTCGTATCAGGAAATGCCGCAGCAAATCCTATTGAACCAATTAGTAGAGTTGAAATCACAGACAAGACCGTAAATTTCCATCTACCTACTTTCATTTTTACTTTTTCCATAAAAAGTTTTTAAGAAATACTTCAACAACAATAACTAGGAAACAAGAAAAAGGTTACAGCTTTTTAGAATATTTTCAAAATTCCTCTTTAAGTACTTAGCAAGCTTTCTAGTTCACTTTGCGCAAGTTCTTGAACAGCTCCCGCTCCTCTTTTCTTCATATACTTTTTTAAAATCAAATAAACATCTCTATCAAATTTCACATCTTCAACAAGCTTCAACTCGTAAAAAGAATCCGAATATTTTCCACTCGCAATCAGACACCAATTATCAAAAACAAATAAATCACCACTAACGTCATCATATGATTCACTTATTAGAATAGGACCTTCATAAGGCCAATAAGTCAATTTTCTCTTCTTGAAAGCCTTCTCAAATCTTCTATTATATTCATCCACGCTTTCTGCACCACAACATGCTCCTAAACAATATCCAATTTGGGAATAAAAACATTCTTTATCACCTTTCTTGTAACCTTCCAACAAGTTCAAACACAATGAATACTCTTTTGCATTTTCTCTTAAATAATCTTTAATTTTATCTTTTTTCTTAAACACAGCCAAAACTTTTTCTAAATCATCAACAACAATTTTTTCTTTCTTTTCTAAATCTATACATTTATAGCCTTGCTGATTCACAGACTCCATTAATACATGTAAATTCCGCACTCGCCTCAGCTGCTTATTATGTAAAGGTTTTAACTCTTTTACCTTTTCAGATTCAAGCAACAAAGCACCTAAATCCCCAGCTGTTTCTTCATAATCAATTTTTTGAATTTGAGAAAAAATCTTATATTCGCGAGAAGAAAGATTACTTGAAGAAAAGTGAGATAATACACGCTTTTTCAAATCATTACTTTTCCCAATGTACAAAGGATAATCACTATCTCCATAAAAATAATAAACACCAGGAGAATGAGGCAATTTATCAACTTCTGTCATATCAATTTTTGGAGGCAGAACTATCGATTTTTTCAAATCTCTTAAACTTTTTTCAATTTCATCTAAAGAAAAATAATCAGGCAACAATTCCAAAAAATCTTTGATAACCTTTGCATCATCCAAAGCTCGATGTCTATTTTCACACTCAAAACCAAATCGACTAATCAAGGCATCCAAACCATGCGAGCGATAACCAGGAAATAATTTTCGTGAAAGTTGAACTGTACAAATAGTATCTTCAATAAAATTCAAATCATGTCTTTTAAACTCTGCCTTCAAGAATCCATAATCAAATCGAACATTATGAGCAACAACAATTGTATTACTTAACATTTCATATAAATCCCCTTTCAAACTTCTAAAAGTTGGAGCTTTATCCAAATTAACTTGCGTAATACCTGTCATTTGCAAAATAAATTCAGGAACATGAATCTCAGGATTTATTAAACTATTATATTCGTTTAGAACTTTTCCATCTTTTATTTGAATCAAACCAATCTCTATAATCCGATCACCATGATAACTCGGACCACTTGTTTCCAAATCTAATATTGATAAAATTCTATCTTTCATAATATCTGATTAATTAAGACCGGCATTCTTTCAGCTCCAGTCATGGTCTTGAAATAATGAGTAGCAGGCTCCGTCATTAAATAACAAAACTCCTGACCATCATCATCCAATAAAATAACACCCTTTATTGCTTCTCGCACCTGATACCATACACCTTTTGTGCAGGCAGTTGAAGCCAATATCTTCACTTCCGAAGGATTCAAATACTTCCACCTTCCATCTTCAAAAGATTCCCTTTTACAATATCCTGTACGAGGTAGTCGAGATGAGTGCTTATTCCCCCATTTAACAACCTTTACCCAACCATTGTGAAAAACTTTTAAGTAATTCTGAAAAGACCAAAAACTAACTACACATTGATCATCAATAATTTTTAAATTCAAATCTTTTAAATTAGCTTCCACCTCATCAGTACTGAATTTTAAAAATTTACACATAATTAAGAAAGTTAAAAACATACTTTTCCTTCAATATCACAAATCTCATAATCACTCGTCTTGTCTTTAAAAACAGCAGGAATATAGGCAGTAGCAGCACTCCTCACTTTGAACAAACCAAACTTCTGATTTAATTTCTTTTTTAAAGTTTGCATATTTTTTTCTTTTTCTGACGATCTATTAAATAAAATCATTTGCTTTCCTTTAACATTTCTTAAATCCGTAACCACTATATGCACATAACAATAAGTAAAGTTACCATTAAAGATCTTCAAAAAAGCTTTCTTTAAAATTTTCAAAAAATCAGAATACAACTGCGTATGAACATCAAAACTTTCAACCGTTTGAAAATAACGACCACAAGAAGTTCTCAACTTTAAAACCAAACAAGAAGCCTCTAAATCTTCCTTCCATAAAACATCAATAAGCCTTTCTAGATTCCTAACTAAAAAGCCCCAAACATATTTCGGATCAGCATGATGCCCCCAAATACTTCCTCCACGCGATAACATTTTACGCTCAGGTAAAAAAGAATTAATCGGTAAAATTGAATGTCCACGAAGCTCATACCAAATTTCTTCACCCGGCTTATAAAAAGTCTTTTTCACAAATTCTCGAGGCAAGACAGTATAATCATAAGCAGTTTCAACTCCCATTCTAAGAAGACGCCTAGATATTTTTCTACCTATACCCGGAACATCCTCCACAGGAACAGTTTTTAAAAGATCTCTACGCTCAGAATCGTTTATAACAACAGCACCAAAAGGCTTCCCAATTTTTGCAGCAACTTTAGACAAAATCCTAGTATCAGCCAATCCAACACTAACCGGAATATCTAACTCTTCTTTCACTACATGACGCAAATTCAAAGCCAAAGCCTGCAAATCCCCCTCCCAATCACCTAAATCTAAAAAACTCTCATCAACGGAATAATGCTCAACTACATCAGTGAACCTCTTAAAAATATTCTGCATTTTATAAGAAATTTCACCATACCATCTAAAATCTCTCTTAATATAAATTCCCTCAGGACAGATTTTTTTTGCTTTCCAAATAGGCATTCCAACCTTCACTCCACTTTCACGCATTTCATAACTTCTCGCAATAACACAAGCTCCCTGATTGCCCAAAACCGCAACGGGCTTCCCACACAAGCGTGAATCCCTAATCCTTTCACACGAGACATAGAAACAGTCTGCATCAACATGAGCCTTAATTGTTTTTTTCATAAATTCAATGGTGAGTGTATACTCACCCTACTCTTCACACCCCCCCCTGGTCAAGTTCAAATACATTGACTCAAACAATAAAACATCTTAAAAGTTAACCTTACTTTAACCCCATAAGTTGAAAAGAAAACCAGAAACAATTGAAGCACAAACTATAAAACCAGAAGTACAGGAAATAATAGAAAAATTTACCAACTTAGTAACAGAAGTCTTACAAGGAAAACTAACAGGAAAAGCCACTAAAGCAGTATTAGGACCTTACAAAACAACATTCGAAAGAAATGAATTTGATAGAGAAAACATAAAAAGAGTAGCTACTTCATCAGTAATTGACAACCACGAACTAGAAAACCCTACAACAGAAGAACTAGAAACAATAATAAGTATAAAAAAAGCATTAAAAAGCCAACTATTCAAAGTAATCGTATTTAAAATAATCAAAAGAAAAGTAAATAAAAAGTCAGAAGCAAAATCATTAGAAGAGTTATTAATCGAAGAAATCAAAAACAATTCTTCATCAGAAATCTCTCAAGAAGAACTAGAACAAAGAACTGGAGAGGTATTAACCAAGATCTGGGAAAATATAGAAAATCAAATTTAATCTATTGAGCTTTCTTAAATTCTTTTACAAACCTTTGTACATCTTCCAAAAGTACAGCTTGAGGATTACACTTTCTAACCATTCCATCCAAATACATCAGACTTTTTATAACTGAAAACATTCCTTTTTCAAACTGCATTCCAGAACGAACAGCCAACTTAAC
>CAYNUR010000018.1:0-14380 GCA_964400435.1 uncultured Candidatus Peribacteria bacterium | reverse complement strand
TTATTATCCTCTAGTCGCCAGAGAGTATATTTGAGTAATCAAGAACCTCTCCGGCAAGCCGAGAGGATTTTTTTTGTTTTAATAAAGGAGAAACGAAACATAAAAAAATCTGGGCCCCCGATTTGGGAGGGTAAAACAAAAAGCTTAAAAAAACATAAATTATTCATTAAATCCACAATTCTCTAACTACCAACCACCATGGTCACCCTGCATGAAAACTTCTACACGCTCAAATGTATATCGTGTGAAAAGGAATACGATGAAAGAACAACTTGCACAACTTGTATTGAATGCGGTGATCCATTAGACGTTATTTACAATTATGACTTCATAAAAAAGAGATTAAATATTTATTCACTCAAAAATTCTCCAATTTCAGCACTAAAATATCTTACTCTTTACCCAATTTTAAATTTAGACAAAATCATTTCCCTAAATGAAGGAGGAACACCATTACATCATTGCAAAAATTTATCAGAAAAGTTTGGAATAAAGAATCTGTATATTAAAAATGAAGGAGCAAACCCAACTGGAGTTTTTAAGGATAGAGGTACACTTGTGGAAATTACTAAAGCTTTAGAAATGGGCGCAAAAGCAGTTTGTGTAGCTTCAACTGGAAATATGGCTGCTTCAGTTTCTGCATATTGTTCAATCGCAAAAATCCCATGCTACGTACTAGTTCCAGAAGGAACACCAATCGGAAAACTCGCGCAAACTCTTTCATATGGAGCTAGAATAATCCAAGTTCGTGGACAATATTCTGACTGCGCAAAGTTAGCAGTAGAAATGGCAGAAAAGCATGGATTCTATCTTGCTGGTGACTACGTTTTTCGTCTAGAAGGTCAAAAATCTCAAGCCTACGAAATAGTTGAGCAACTAGGTTGGAAAGTTCCAGACTACGTTCTCTGTCCAGTTGGCTGTGGAACAAACCTTTCAGCAATCTGGAAAGGTTTCGTTGAATTAAAAAAACTAGATTTAATTGATAAATTACCGAAGCTAATTGCTGTGCAAACTCACGGTTGTAACGTAGTTGTAGAAGCATTCAAGGCTAACAGAGATGACTACACAGCACATGAAAAAGTTTCTACAGTTTGTAGTGCAATTGCAGCAGCAGATCCATTAGATGGTAAAAAAGTCCTATCCGCATTAAAAGAATCAAAAGGAGAAGCAGTAGAATTAGCAGATGACGATGTTTTACTGATTGAACAATTAATGGCAAAAGAAGAGGCAATTTTCGTTGAACCATCAGGAGCATTACCAATGGCAGCAGTTGATCACCTAAGTCAAAAAGGCTTCTTTAATCAAGACGATATCGTAGTTTGTATTGCAACTGGAAATGGATTAAAAGATCCTAAGTCAGCTGTAAAAATCCTGCCTGATCCTCCAACTATTGATCCAGATATTGCCGAAGTAGACAGTTACTTAGAACATAAGCTTTATCAAATTCAGTCTGAAGGATTAAAAAATAAGAACAAAATTCTATGGCAAGAAATTCCTGACATCAAAGCTTTAAGAGACATTATTAACCAAGAGTTTGGTGCTGAATTAACAGAAGGCATTCTCGAAAAAACTCTTGAAGAAATCAAAGCATTTGCCGCAAAAGGGAAATCGCTATCAAAACAAGATCTTCAAAATATTATCGAAGAACAAGTTGATGAATATAATCTGAAAGAAAAACATTTGGAAATACTAGACTTCGAGGCTAAAACTTCAAAAAAAGAAGAAGCACATGCAACTGTTAAACTAAAATTTGGAGAGAAAACTCTTGATGGAGAAGCAAGAGGAGTAGGTTTAGTAGATGCAATTCTTTCAGCAGTAAAAAACTCTATAGCCGAACACGATAAAATCGAGATGAAACTTACTGACTATAACGTAGAAATTTTTACAGGTGGAATTGATGCTTCTGTAAAAGTAATGATCAAAGCTGAAGATAAAAATGGTAATGAAATTATTTCCCACGCTACATCACCAGATGTGATCGTAGCTTCAATTAATGCATTCGAAAAATGTTACAACTTCCTCTACAATAAACAATAATAATCACTAACCCAGTAGCCATGTCAAAAACATTCCCCTACGCCTACATCCGCAAAAAAATTTGCCGAGTAGAGGAAGCAGTCATACCAATACAGGCGAAAGTCGTCCAATATGGACTGGGTTTTTTTGGTGGAATTCGTGGTCATTACAATAAGAAGCAAAAAAAATTACACCTTTTTCGTTTAAAAGATCATTACGATAGATTGGCAGAATCAGCAAAAATAATGCACATGAAAATGCCAATTTCCTCATACAAAAAATTCGAAGAACTGATTTTTGAATTAATCAAGAAAAATAAGATCACCGAAGATATTTACATGCGACCATGCATTTACGCCGGAACGACAAAATTATCACCACATTTTATAGATTGCGAAGAAGACCTAGCAATCTATTTTATTTCCTTAAAAAATTATTTCAAATCAGATGGAGGACTAAATGTTTGTATTTCCAGTTGGAGACGTTTTGAGGATGATGTACTATCTGCCAAAGCAAAAATGACTGCAGCATACGCAAATTCAGCTCTCGCAAAAACGGAAGCAATGATGAATGGGTTTGATGAAGCGATTTTCCTTAACAGAGATGGAAACGTCTGTGAAGCAACAGGTGCAAACATTTTTGGGATAAAAAATGGAGTTGTCTATACACCACCACTTCATGCCAATAATCTCAACGGAATTACAAGAAGAACAGTCATTGAACTGTTCAAAAATCAAATGGGATTAGTCGTGAAAGAAGAAGAATTTGATCGTTCACAAACATACACATTTGATGAACTTTTCTTTACAGGAACAGCAGCAAAAGTTTCTTGGATCCAAAAAGTCGATCATCGAAAAATTGGTTCAGGAACAGAAGGAAAATATACGCTAAAACTGAAAGAACAGTTGGAAGAAATCACGGTCGGTGAAAATACAAAGTATAATCATTGGCTAACATCAATAGGTTAAAAGCCAGAATATTAACACTAGATAACTTAAATAAAAATGTCACAAAACAGTAACGAGGAAAAATTAGGATCAGAATTATTTTGTGAAGCACTAGCTGAACAAGGTGTTGATGTAATGTTTGGAATCCCTGGAGGAGTAGTCCTAGCTCTATACGATAAAATCAATAAATACGGTCACAAAATTAACCATATTTTACCTAGACACGAACAAGGTGGAGGATTTGCTGCCGACGGATACGCACGTGCGACAGGAAAGACTGGAGTTTCCTTAGGAACTTCTGGACCAGGAGCAACAAATCTTTTGACTTCAATCACGAATTCAATGATGGATTCAGTTCCTACGGTTTACATAACTGGACAAGTTTCTGAAGATTTATTGGGGAGTGATGCCTTTCAAGAAACAGACGTAATTGGTATGACGATGCCAGTTGTAAAGCACAGTTATTTTGTAAGTCATGCGAGTGAAATTCAAAAAGTAGTAAGAGAAGCTTTCTATATAGCAAACTCAGGTCGTCCAGGACCAGTTCATATTGATTTTGCAAAAGACGCTTGGTTTACCAAGGCTAAACCTCAAAAATTTACAGAAGTTAGCCTTCCAGGGTACACCCCAGTTCCTGAAAGATGTTCAGATGATCAAATAAAAAAACTAGAAGAGCTTTTATCTGCAGAGGATTGTAAACCAATGGTTATTGCTGGACACGGAATTGAAATATCCGGAGCACAAAAAGAATTAGTAGAATTTGCAGAGAAACACAATATTCCAGTTTGTAGCACTTTATTAGGATTGGGTAGTTTCCCTCAAGGGCATAAACTTTGGGCAGGATGGATGGGAATGCATGGTGATGCTGTAACAAATTACACAGTCAATGAAGCAAATCTTATAATTGGAGCGGGAATTCGTTTTGACGACAGAATTACTGGAAAATTAGATGACTTTATCGAAGGAACTAAATTCGTTCATATAGAAATAGATCCTTCAGAAATCGGAAAAAACGTTCCATGTGACCTGCCATTGCTTGGCGATGCAAAAGACGTTCTAGCTAGAGCTAATAAGCTTTTGACTAGTCATGATTACCCTGAATGGTTGAACTACATTGAAGATCTCAAAAAAGAACACGGTTTCTTAGATTTCAAATACAACCCTATCAACGACGAAAAATTCCAAAGCCAAGCCAGAGTTATAGATCTACTAAGCAAAATTACAGACGGAGAAGCAATACTCGCTGCCGATGTAGGAAGACATCAAATGTGGACTGCTAGATTCTACAGATTCAAAAATCCAAATTCTCACTTATCATCAGGAGGTCTAGGTTCTATGGGCTATGGTTTACCAGCAGCCATGGGAGCACAACTTGGCCAACCAGATCGCGAAGTTTGGTGTATTTCTGGAGATGGAGGATTTATGATGAATTTACAAGAATTAGGAACCTTAGCCGAATACAATATTCCGGTAAAAGTTTTAATTATGGAAGACAGTAGTTTAGGAATGGTAAGACAATGGCAGAATTTACTTTTTGACGGAAATTTATCTCATTCAACATTTAAGAATCCTGACTTTGTAAAACTGGCAGACTCATTCGGGATTCCTGGTTGGAGAACAACTAATTATGAAGAAACCGAAAAGGCCATCAAAGAAGCCAGAGCAATTGATGGACCAGCTTTAATCACTTGTATGGTAGATCCTGATGAACATGTTTTCCCAATGATTCCACCAAATACAGCTTTGAAAGATCAAGCACTAAGAAATGAAGATTTATTAAACAATTAAAAATGGAAAGAACATATCACTATAACGTTAAAGCTAAAGTCGAGAATGGACTTGGTGTTCTCGCCAGAATGACAATCTTACTTAGGAAATTCAACGTAAACATCCAAAGTCTATATGTAGAGCCTTTGGACGATGAAAAAAGATTTTATAACATTCACATTGTTCTAGATTCAGGAAAAAATGAAGAACAAATATATACTGTCATGAAAAAACTAGAGAGGTTAATACCAGTCGTAAAAGTAGATTATGAAAAAATAATCGGAAACTAAAACAACGAAAATAGTCGACAAATAAGTCGGCTATTTTTTATTTGGATTAGGTAATTCTCTAGCTTCAGGAACTAATATTCGATATAGGTTTTCACTTACCTGTCCGCGTGTAATAGGCCGATCTGGATAGTACAATTCATTAATATTTTCCTCAACAATTCCATTAGCAAATGCAACTGAAACATAATAGACATACCATGCATCGCTAGGAATATCCTCTGGAAGCTCAAGGGGTCCACTTCCACTTGGTAAACTCACCTCAAAAACTTCAATCATCATCTTCAAAGCCTCAACCTTATTCACATCATCTCCAGGCTTAAAAGTCCCATCAGGATAACCATCAACCCATCTTTGTGCACTTCCATAGCAAATATATTTTGCAAACCACTGGTTTTGAACATCTGGAAAGCAGTTACGATAAATTTCTGGATCCGGATCAATTCCTTTAGCTTCAACTAAAATTTTAAAGAGTTCAGCTCGGTTTAAACTATTCTCAGGTCGAAAATAACCATCATCATATCCATTTACAATTCCATTCTCTTTCAAATATTTGATTGCATAATAGTTATCATCATAAAGAGCAACATCCCAAAAAATAACATGAGTCCCACTCACTGGAGGATCAACATCAGGATAAATTTCACTAGGAATATTTTCTTCGGTAATAGATTCTGCTAAAGAAAAGTTTTGAACCGTTAAGGAAAAAATAAGAACAGTAAAAATTAAAAAAAATCTTTTCATAATTAATTAGTTAAGCAGTAAGTTTTCTTTCAAAGAATTTAAATATTCTCTTGTTTCTAAGCATTCTTCCTCATCAATAATCAATTTCTCTAGTTCACAACTCTCTGAAAGAACATCTAGTTCTTCATTATTTTCAGCAGCTAAAAGCCGACTAATCAAATCAAGTTTTTGTTGACTAGAATAAGCACAAAAGAATTTAAAATTATCATTATTTGCCAAAAGATCATTCGCCTCATCACATTTAGTTTTCAAATTCACACTTTTGGCAGCCAAGTTCAAATCAACATTAGAAAAATATACTAAGTCTTGAATCTGCTCTTCACTCAATTCCTCATTCTTACCTACTAAGTCATATTCGAAGAAAAGTTCATAATCAACAATTTCACTAAAAGCCTTATCTGCGCCATATCGATAGAATTGTCTATCTCTTTCACCAAATTCATTGAATTCATAAAAAGCGATCTGTTTTTGAACAGCATTATCAAGTTTGACCAAAGCTTTTAAACCAAATTCATGATCAAGGCAAAAAGCATCATTCCCACAAGCTTCAGCAAGATTTGAAATTTCTGAACTAAGAACTTTTAAAATGCTAAACCTTCCAGCATTAATTTCCTCAATAATTCCAGGAATTTCTTCCAAGTTTTCTACTCTCAATAATTCATCAATATATTCATTGTAATCATAAAATTCACTCAAAATTTCCTGAAATTCCCACTGTAAAAAAATAAAATTTACAAAATCATCCTCATTACGCAAATCATATTCCGGAAGAAAATTATCCGCCTCATCTTTTTCAGGAATCGATACAAAATTTAGATCTTCAACAGGTTCAATCTCAATTGGATCCAAGAAAACTAAAAAATAAACTGAAAAAAGCATAACCGTAATTAAGCCGATCAAGATAATAAAAACAATCGGTACACCAACTTCTAATTTTCTTTCTTTTTTCTTTTTTGCCATCAAAGTTTATTTACCTATCAAATTTATCACATCTCCAAATTACTGTCACTTAGCTAGAAAAGATGAATATTGAAAACCCAACTTGCCAGTTTACCGAGAAATAATTTAAGCTGAATCCAATATGAAAAATCCAAAACTCTATAATAGATATTTACTACTTTTAGCTTTCGTTGGAGGAATGTCCATAATGGCTTTAGAAATGACTGCGACCAGATTGGTTGCACCTTATTATGGAACGTCACAAATCGTTTGGACAAACGTTATTGCAATCGCCATGATCGGACTCTCACTAGGATATTTTTTTGGAGGAAAACTAGCAGATAAAAGTCCAAAATTAAAAACACTTCTTATTCCAATTTTCACTTCAGGATTAATTTTTATGGCAATTCCATGGCTAATAAAACCAATAGATCAATTACTTAGAAATTTTACAGATCAAATCGAATCTGGCTCATTAATAATTTTTATCGGTTCCTTATTATCTTCAATTATGCTCTTTTTCTTACCAATATTCCTTTTAGCAATCATCAGCCCCTTTATCATAAGAATTTACAAATCAGACAAAGCACATCTCGGGACAATCTCTGGAAAAATTTTCGCCTGCTCAACTTTCGGCAGCATCATCGGAACATTTTTACCAACTCTTATTCTTACACCAATCATTGGAACTCGTAGCACAATAAGTTTATTCGCATCTTTATTAATTCTTATTAGTTTATTTGGATTGATAAGAAAAAAAATCTTCACAATCTTTTTCATACCATTACTATTCATTCCCACGGTTATTTTAGATGCAGCTTCAATCAAAGAATCAGATAATTTAATTTATGAAACCGAATCTGCATACCAATATATTCAAGTCAAAAAATCTCCAGCAGAAGTAACTTCACTAATTTTTAACGAAGGATCTGGGATCCAATCAGTCTACCACCCAAAAGCAACTAGCTACGGACTTTACTATGATTTTATGATTCCACTGGTTGGCTTTTACCAAGAAAAAGATCAAGTAGATATTGCCATCATTGGCTTAGCTGGAGGAACTTTAAGCAGTCAATTTAATCAATCTTTTCCAGAAAAAGTAAAAATTGATGGAGTTGAAATTGATAAAAAAGTCATTGAAATTGCTAAAGAATATTTTGAAATAGAAAATGAAAATTTAGAAATTTTTAATCAAGATGGCAGAACTTTTTTGCAGAATACAAACAAAAAGTACGACATCGTAATTATCGATGCCTATAGTAATCAGCTATACATTCCTTGGACTATGACAACTAAAGAATTTTGGGAAATAGTTAAAAGTAGGCTAAATGAAGATGGAATAATGACAATAAATGTAAATTCAAACTCCCCAAATTCTGAACTCTTAGTGAGATTAAAAAATACAATTTCAAAAGTCTTTGATTACAATAAAATCACCTCAATTTCCCATGGAGGTGGATGGAATTACCAGATTACCTCAAGTAATAAAAACTTTGACTTTAATGAACTAAATAAAATAAATCGGCCAATGTTCAGCCCACAAATTAAGACTTTGATAGACGAATCAGAAGAATTCTTTCACGATGAATTAATTGAAATTTTCACTGATGACAAAGCTCCAATAGAACAAATGACTGACAAAATGATCAAAGAATCTCTTTAAAAAATCGCAATTTTTAATCCAAATTGATAAAATTAAATTCCTAAGAAAAAAATGACTAAACGAAGATTTCCCGCAACAATGGCAACTCAGCATCCAGATAACTCTGGACGGGCTTATTTCAATGGGAAAAGATTTATTTCCGCGAAAGATGAAATAGAAGAATGCTTCCGTTGTTTCTCAGAATTAGGAGTTCAAGAATATATGTGGGACTGGGAAGGTAAATTTGTAGATGAAGCCGTAATCGACCGACTTTACAACCTGCATCACGATTATTTTAAAAAAACAGAAATTGGAAAGGATGTATTTTTAACATTCAGAATTCCAAATGTCTGGATAGAGTCTTCACACAAGCTCCCAAGAGCTTTTATGAACATGATTACAGCAGAAGACGCAGCAAAAACTTACAAATTTCACTCACCACCTTTATTTGAGGTGATTTTACCAATGGCTTCAGAATCAGAACAGTTAATCTATTTACAAAAAACTTTCGCAAAAATCGCAAAGGCAAGCGAAGATATTTTTGATCTAAAGTCTGAGCTAAAAACAATTAACGTAATCCCCCTTTTCGAGAAATTCGATATTATTGCTGATTCGAAGAATATCTTAAAAGGATATCTAGATTTCTTACAAAAAGAATACAACTACACGCCTGAATACATGCGTATTTTTACGGCTAGAAGTGATCCAGCCATGAATGCCGGTTTTATCCCAGCAAAAATCGCAGCAAAACAATCGATCAGTCTTTATCATGAGTTTGGTGAAGAAAACGGAATAGAAATTTATCCTTGGGTTGGAGGAGGATCTTTACCATTTAGAGGTGGAATTAATCCGGAAAATATAGATGCAAGCATCGCAGAACATGCAGGAGTTGGAACTTTAACTGTTCAAAGTGCTTTCAGATATGACTATGAATTAGAGGAAGTTAAAAAAGCGATTAAAAAGATGAATGAACAGATTCCAAAGTTAAGAAAAAAATTCATCAAAATTTCAAAAGAAGAAAACGAAGCTATCAACGAATTTAACACAAAAGTAGCAGAATTTTTCAGACAAACAATCGAACCAAACGCAGGTCTGATCAATACAATAGCAGGAAAATTGCCAGGTCACCGAGAGAGAATGCAACACATCGGTTTATTTGGATACTCAAGAGGAATGGGAGAAGTGACTTTACCTAGAGCAATAAAATTCACTGGGTCTTTATATTCAATCGGAGTTCCTCCAGAATTAATCGGTTCAGGTCGAGCATTAAAACTTGCCAAAGAAATGGGGATTCTAGATTTAGTAAACAAAATATGTCCATTCCTAAAAGCAGACTTTGAGCATGCAGGACATTATTTAAATAGAGAAAACCTAGATCATCTCTGCAAAGAAAATGAAACGTGGAAAGAAGTACGAAATGAAATTGAATATATCGAAGATTTAGTTGGTGTAGAAATAAAACAGAAAAAAACTCACCACATTATTCACAGAAACTTCAGTTCAAATATCTATCACAAGCTTCATTTAGACGAAGATTTTTCAGAAGATGTCTTGAAAGCAGCAGAAATAAGAAAATCTCTAGGCTAAATATCTCAAAACGGCAGCGCCATGTACCCGAACGAAGTGAGTGGTACAAGGCCATCCACAAGCCCCCACCCTCCTCGGGGAACAACAGCTAAAAATTTATCAAATTAAGATTAAAGTTTCTTAAATTATTCATTAAAAAACTTAAATCACTAAATAGTAAAAATTTTTTACATTTTTTTAATTCCACTATTTACCAAATTCAAGAAATTAACACTGACTTCCACACTGAGCGCAGACCATCTTTAAGAAAGTTGGTCTGCTCATTCGAGGAGTGCTAGAATAAATTCAGCCAGTCATAACTTCAAAAAATGCTTACTTCGATAAAAAAATTACCTCAAGATCCAATATTCCAACTCCTCCATGAGTTCATCGAAGATCAACATGAAAACAAAATCAATTTAGGTATTGGCCTCTATTCGAACGCGGAAGGTCATCCATATGTTTTTCCATCAATCAAAAAAGCTTTTCAAGAAGTCGACACTGACAATTTCAATTATCAACCAATTGCAGGTAATAGAGAGTTTCTCAACCTATCCGCAGATTTAGCTTTAGACAATCCAGATCATAGTTACTTAGCAATGCAATCAACCTGTGGAGGAACACAAGCTTGTCGGTTATTCAATGATCTTATTCTTCGACACGAAGGAAAGAAAAAGATTCTAGTAGGTTTACCAACATGGGGAAATCACTTTGCAGTTTTTAAAGACATGGAACCAATAACTTTTGACCATTTAAATGAAAAAGGTGAACCCAATTTCAGTGCCTACGACCAAGCTCTTCAAGAAGCTACTAATAAATCAATTCTACTCCTCCAAGGTGGACAAACACACAACCCAACTGGAAAAAATCTTTCACTCAAACAAATCCAAAAGTTAATTCCAATTATTAATGAAAAAGAAATAATTGTCTTTATAGATTGCGCTTACCTCGGTTTTGGTGAACGATTTGAAGAAGACAGAAAATATTTAAAGCTCTGTTATCTAAACATCGATAATTTCGCTTTTGGATTATCCTATTCAAAAAACGCTTCTCTTTATGAACATCGAACAGGTGCATTGTTCATCAAAACAAAAAACAAAGAAGCTACAGAATCTCAATTGCAACAACTGGCAAGAGAATCAATTTCAATGTCTCCAGGCTTAGGACAAGAGATTATAGTCAACATATTAAAAAACAACAAAGAAGAATGGCTGCAAGAAGTCGAAGAAGTCCGAGAAGATATCGAACACCGAAAAAATAGTCTCTTAGCTCAATTACCAAAAGAATTCTCATATTTAAAAAATTGTAGAGGAATGTTTGGAGTTCTCCAGCTTTCTCCAGAAAAAATTCAAAAACTGAAAGAAGAATTCCATATCTATATCAGTGGCAATGGTCGAATAAACTTTGCCGGAATTAGACCTAAGAAAGTTCCATATATTGCAGATTCAATTTCATCACTTTAGAAATTCTCCCTCGGCACATTCTTGCGAATGAACACCGAGGGAAGACGAAAAGTAGAGACAAGCCATTACTCCTGCTCATGGCTGATAGCTTTTAGTGCTTGCAGTTCCCTGATCAGGGCACCACGAGCACCAGCTGGGCTAGTACTAGCAAGACGCAAGATCTTTCCCGAAGATAATGGCTCTTGGCGAGCATGCGCCACCAGGATGATCATAAAGATCATTCCCTCATGACGATGTTTTTCTTCAGAGAAGTTCTTTGGCTCAGGCAGAGTCAGGATACTCCCAGCCAGGGCAGCTTTTTGGAGAAGTTCCTCATTAGGGATTTTCTCCATGGCTCGGTTGATCAACACAATCGAACCCAGGCCAAAAGCAATATCTTTGACTCGATCCGCAAAGATCAGTGCAGACCGAAACCTTCTAGAGGTACTGATAGCCCCGAGCAGGGTTTTCACCCTTTGCTGATTTATCATCATGATTCTTCTTTTCACCATCTTCCTCCTCTTCTTCAGGCAGGGGTTTACCCGCCCAAAACAACTCGATCGCTTCATCAGTCCGCTCTTCAAAGAGCTCGAACCAGAAATAGTATCCACTCAATGCCAATCTCCTTTTCAAGTGACGTAGATCATTCCTCCTCAGCACCATGCTTCGGCTAATGATCCAACTTTTTCACCAGCCTATTTTTACAATCAAAAAAGAAAAGTCAATATTTCAATTACTAATTAAAAAATTTTATCACCAACCCCCCATGGTATACCCGAGTTCGCCACAAGCGAACGAGTGGTACACCATTTGACCTCCAACCTCAAACACATTAATATTCCACAAGAAATAAAACTCAAGATCCCTCATGTCAAAAGTCCTTATTATTTTCGGAAGTACAAGCGGAAATACTGAATTAGTTTCAGAAAAAGTCGCGGAAGTTTTGAGGAAGAAAAAACATCAAGTAGATATTCAGAGAGCAGAATTAAGCAAATTGGAAGACATTAATAAATATGATTTTTCAATTTTAGCTGCATCAACTTATGGTCACGGTATACTTCAAGACCATATGATTCCAATAAATAAAGCAGTAAAAAACACAGATCTATCAGGAAAGAAATTTGCTGTTATTGGTCTCGGAGACAACAAGTATGACAATTTATACAATATTGAATCAGCTCATATTCTAGAAGAATCAATTACAAAAAGTGGCGGAGAATTAGTACTAGATGCATTGAAAATAAATAAATCACCTATACTTTACCTCCAAAACTCAGTCACAAAATGGGCTGAAAATTTAGCAAAAAAAATATGAATAGAACTAGGCTGAAAATAGTTGGATCAAGCGGAATGGGACTATTAAGTGTCGGTGATATTCTTGCAAAAACATTAAAAAATCTAGGATATTACCTAAATGCTGATAGAGAATATCCATCGCTTATTAAAGGAGGAGCATCAAGCTACCAAATAGATTTCAGCACGAAACCTGTTCACTCACTTTCTTCAGAAGTAGATATACTTATCGGTTTAGACGAACCAGGAATAAACGAATATTTACGTACAACAAAAAAGGGCGGTGTTTTTATCTTAGGTCATGAAAGACACCATATGATGAAAGGCATGTTAGAAACTGTAAAAAAGAGGAAATTAAAAAAATTATATCTTCCAGCTCGTGATATAGCTTACGGGTTTGGTGGAAATGATTTGATGACCAACATGGTTTTATTAGGCCTTCTTTGGAGAGTTCTCGGATTCGAGTTAAAGCATTTAGAAGCAGAAGTAACTGATAGGTTTAAAACAAAACCAAAACTTCTAAAAATTGACCTCGAATGTTTAAAAGCAGGATATGATGGAGAAGAAATTGATGATATTCCTCAGTTTGATCTACCAAGAAATAAAAAAGTTCCAAATAAAATACTAATTAACGGAAACTATTCGATTGCTTTAGGAGCAATTCAAGCTGGAGTAAGGACATACTACGCTTACCCAATGAGCCCATCTAGCTCAATTTTAAGCTACATTGCACATACTTATCATGAGACTGGAATCGTAGTCAAACAAGCAGAAGACGAAATCACAGCAGCACAACTCACGATGGGATCAATGTACGCCGGTTCAAGAGCTTTAGTTGCAACTTCAGGTGGAGGTTTTGACTTAATGACAGAAACAGTTTCTTGCGCAGCATTAACAGAAACCCCATTAGTAATTGTAGTTGTTCAGCGGCCAGGACCAGCGACTGGTTTACCGACATGGACCGCACAAGCTGATTTAAATTTAGCAATTCATGCAGCTCATGGAGAATTTCCTAGAGTTGTCATGTCATGCAGTGACCCAAATTCAGCTTATGAACAAATTCAGCATGCACTAAATATTGCTGAAAAATATCAAACTCAAGTGATTTTACTTTCAGACAAAACTACAGCAGAAGCTCAAGCTTTAGCAGATCCTTTCGAGCATAAAAAAATTCCAATTGAACGTGGTCTTGTGACTTCAAAGTCTGAATTAGAAAAATTGGTCCCAGCAGATCGTTTCAAAATTACGAAAGATGGCGTTTCAAAAAGATGGCTACCAGGTGATTCGCCTGCACATTATTTTGCAAATGGAGATGAACATTGGGAAGATGGGACGCTTACAGAAGACGAAGAATTGACAAAGATCATGATGGAAAAACGCATGCGTAAAGAAAAAGTAATTTCAAAAGCAATTCCAGAACCAGAAGTTTATGGTCCTCAAAAATCAGCAGAAATTTCCTTTATTGGATGGGGATCAACAAAAAATGTCATGATGGATGCAATTGCAGAAGCTAAGGAATTTGGAATAACAGTAAATTATTTACATTTCGAATATCTCTGGCCTTTCAAAGAAAAAACAGTAAATAAATTCTTTGCTGAAAATAAAAATGTCCATGCAATTGAAACTAGTTTTAAAGGGCAACTTTCTCAATTAATTGAAGACAAAACTAAAAATAATTTTAAAGACAAATTCCTAAAGTATAATGGCCGATCACTTTTCATTGACGAAGTATTGGAA
>CAYNUR010000017.1:0-14401 GCA_964400435.1 uncultured Candidatus Peribacteria bacterium | reverse complement strand
AACATATGAAAGTAACTAAGAAAATAATTGGAACTTTTCTAGCCCTCATGGGGCTTGTTTCGATAAATTCTGCCCATGCAGATTCTCTTCAAGATCCTAGTAGAATAGCCCCAAATAGGGAGTCTAGAGAACTTGAAATTGGAATTGAAACTGGATATCAATATCCGACTTTCAATAACTTCCACAATAATCCAAACATTTCAGCTGGATCTGCTGATGGTGATGAAAGGTTTTTTACAGAAGTAAAACTCTGTGAATCAGATGCCTCAGGAGATTACGAATGTGAAGAATCTTCTGGATTTTTTAACTGGATTGCGAACATAAAAGAAAATGATGGAGTTAGATTCAAAGTATACTTTCACAATAATGCTGTTGATCCTTACGACAATCGTGGGGAAGATAATCCAGAAGTATCCGAAGCAACAAATGTAAGAATTGGTATTGATTTGGATGACGTTATCGATCCAAATAATGCTGACTTATTTAAACCAAGAGGTTTCATTTATGCCGACAATAACGAATATAGAATTAACAGAGATCAAGGACCATCAAGCTCAAATCAATTAAGATATAATAATGCGACAACTTTAGCTCCTCTACCTCCTTTCCTACCTAGATTACCAGTTTTTCCTGGTTTTGATCCAAATTCATACCCATACAACTATTCATCTTATCATTTAGAACAATTAAGAAATATTCAGTCAAATTTTTCTAATGTAAGTGATGGATCAGCAATTAGAGTTGCCACTGATGACGTTAATATTCTCCCACAAGAATCTGATCTACAATTAGAAATTGTTCCTGGATCAGCGGGATTATTCATGGGTGGTGACGCGTCACCCCAAACTATTAGTATTGGTAATTTCGGAAATGGTACCCAGCAAATTACATTTGACACTGAAACAGGACCAGAAACTATTAATGTAACACAAAATTATGATCCTGACCTAAACATGATCTGGTTAGAATTTGATAGAATACCAGGATGTTTCAGATACAGCGGGTTCGCATTCTTCGAAGCCAAATTCGTAGAACCCCCAGAAGAACCCCCAGTATGTACAGAAATCCAAACAACATCAGAAGAAGTAGAAATCGACGGACAATTAGGAGTAAAAGTAAGTGTAGATTCAATCACTTTCGAAAACGGAAATGTACCAGCTGATGCAGGACTTACATGGACTGACTTCGGTGCTGGTGGAAAATTCTACGACGCTGCAACAAACAATGAACTTGCAGTTCCTCCAACTGGACAATTAAAAACTGACAGAAATACTGAAGTAATTTACGTGGGACCATCAGAAAGTGTTTACGTTTGGGTATCAGACGGAAGCAATTCAACATACGACGATGGAGATAGATCAGGATCAGTAAATGAATACGCATGTAGTGCAGAAATCGCAGTTCCTCAAGAAGGTCCAATTTGTGAAGACCTACTTGTACCAGACCCAACTGAGAACTCTCAATTAATCACAATGGCTGACGGATCAACAGAACAAGCTTTCATAATTGGAGATATCAGAGCAATTTTCAGCGATAATGGACAAAATATTCAAGTACCTGACGGAACTCAAATCAGATTTTCTACAACAGATCCAAATGGATTCTTTACATCAAAACCTCTTAGCTCAACAATCGACTATACAAACAGAGGAAACGAAGCTGAACTACTATATGACTTCGTTACAGAACAAGAATTCGCCTATGTCGGTTCAGGAAGAATTACTTTCGAAGTACTAAACGCAGACGGAACTCTTGCAAGAAGATACACAATGAGAGCACAAGCCTCTATCGATCCAGGTAGCTTACCTGGAGGAATTAGTGGACCTGACCTTACTCCAACACCAATCGGTATCAACCCTGACGACCTACAACCTGTATACACTCCAGGACAAATTAATCCTGATATATTTAGAACTAGCCAATGTAGAGTTTCTTACGACATTGGCGAAAACGAATGTTTAGACTTTGACATAGCTGTCGAAGAAACTGACTTCTCAGTTGATGGAGATACCGTTATGAGTATCGACTACCAATACTCTTTCTCAGAAAGTCTATTCCCTCTTGGAACAAGAATCAAATTCGAAACTGATGACCCAAATGCATTCTTTATCGCCTTCGTTCCAAACTACATAGACTACCCTACTCCAACAAATATTGGAAACGATCCAGATCCAGTAATGATCACACCTTCAATTACTTTTGCATATGTTGGTTCAGGAAACATTACGGCTTACCTTGTTGATGAAGACGGCAACAAAATTGAAAAACAGTCAGGAGGATTCTGTGAAGATATTTACAACTTCCCTATCTGTGAAGAAATTAGAGTAAACGGAAATAATCCAGTCTACAGCGATGTTAGAACTGACTTTACAGCAGCATCAGTCGACACAAATGGAAACGGATTCCCAGGAAAAATTACTTACGAAGTTGAACCTGGATACGGAGTATTTACAACAGAAATTTGCCCAGAACTAGGAGAACCTTCTCCAGCTCCAATGGAACAAGACTGGACAGCCTCAGGTGCCGACCTAGCAATGGCCGTTCAATCGGGAACTGTTAGCCCACAAGCTGTCGCTCAAATGGCTGCACTTCCAAATAAATACTCATTAATACCAGCATATCAATACGGAACAATCGTTCCAGCAATTGCTGAAGATTCAGTTGCTCAAGCAAAATATGATTACTCTGCAGTAAAACAACTTTCAAACAATATTCAATATTTAAACGAATACCAAAAGAAAACTGCACAATTCGAATCATATAATGCACCACTTAAACTAGATTCATACAAACCAGTAAGTGAACAACTTAATTATTCAAAAGCAGCAAAAAGTCTTCAAACAAATGACACAGTTGACCTTAGTAAATACCTAGGTTCAAATGTACTTGGAGCAAATCTAATTGCTCAGCAAGACTTTAGAACAGCTACAGGTCCAGGATTAACGCTTGGAAACACAAACGGCGGTCTATCTACTGCTGAAATTGCAGAACTAATGAACAATTACTATAGCGCACAACCAATAGTACCTGTTTACACTCTAGACACAGTTCAACCTGTAAATACTTTAGACACTGTAGACTTAGATAACGGCCAAGATATTTACGGCAATCAAGTATTACCTCAAGCAGTTCCACAAGCTACTGCACCAACAGCAGTTGCTCAAGATATTGAACTTACCTATGCTTACCCTGATTATTCAGACCTAGAAGTAATCAATCCAGTTGGAACAATTGACGACATTATTGCAGAAGGTCTTGGAGATGTCATCATCGACCAAAATCCAACAGGAGCTACTGGAAACCAAGTTGTTTTTGACAACACTGACGGATCTTGCCCAGGAACAACTACTCTTACTGTAGAACCAGGAGAAACAGTTTACTTCTACGGAACAGGACCAAATGACGACTCAAATGGTGAACCAGTTATCACTATCTCAACAGGAAATACTGACGTTCCAGAATGTTCAATTGATATTCCACTTGAACCACTTCCAGAATGTGCAGCAATGACTTTCCAAGCATTCGACCTTGAAAACCCAGATTCAGCAGTAGAATGCCTTGCAAATCAACCAAGCAGATACAGATTAACAACTGAATTCTTCAAAGAAGCAAATGGAACTGATCCATTCTCAGAAGTTTCAGTAAACTGGAGCACAACTGATCCAAACGGGCAATTCTTCCTAACAGAAGATGGATCAGCTCTCCCAGGAAATGGTGTAATCAATGGTCCTGCAGAACTATACTACCAAGGTACAGGTGAAGTTTCAGCTCAACTTGTTGAAGGTGACGGAATGTCAATTCCAGCCAACACAATCTGTAGAGAAGCAATCGCACCTTGTGATAACGAATGTGCCACTCTAGAAATCATTTCTTCAAACCCACAAAATCCACTACCATTAGGTACTGATGCAGAACTTACAGTAGTTGGTTTCGATCTTGAAGGAAATCCTCTACCTGACTCAACTCAAATTACTTGGACAGACACAACTGACGGAACTCTTGCCTTCGGATCTCAAACAGATACAGATGGAGTTCTTGGACTAATCTACGCTCAAACACCAGTAAACTTCACTGGATCACAAACAGCAGGATCAGTTTCAGTTTCAATCCCACAAGACGACCCAATGTATTCAGCAGCTTGTGTAGACGAATTAATTGTTGATGAACAACCAATTTGTACAGAACTTTCAGTACAGGAAAGAGCAGAAGACGGATCTCTACAAGACCTAAACACTCTTGCTCCAGGAGAACTATACGAATTAACTTCATCTGCAACTTACAGTGAAGTTAATGACAACACAGTTACCTACACTACTAATTCAGGAGTCTTCCTACTTCCACCAAATGCACAAGATGGAATCATCGAAGACACGGTTATTGCAGCCTACAAAGCACTTGCAAACGACCACATGACTGGAAGATTAAGATCAAACAACATCAATGATATTGACCTACCAGACCTACTAATCAACGCAGTTCAAACTGACACTGTAACTGTAGAAGATGGTTCAACAGTACTATTCGTAACTTACGAAGATGCAGTTGATTCAGCAAGCGGACTAAGCGTAACTGCAACTGGTTACGAAGGAACAATTTGTGACCGTGACTTCCCACTTGAAAGACCTGATCTAGTTTGTGAAGACCTTCAAGTAATCAATCACAACGAACCACAAAATCCAGTTCCACTTTCAGTACTACAACCTGGTGAAACATATGTACTAGCAGGAGCTGCAAACTACAGTGACGTATTAGCAGATAGAACGGTTACTTATACATCTGATTCAGGAGTATTCTTCAGAATCCCATCTGTAACAAACGCTAACGTTCCACCTTCTCTAGCAGTAGATAGAGATCCAAACCAACCAATGTCATTGGCAACAAGAACATTGATCAATGGATACTTAACTCTTATTGATGATCACTTAGAAGACTTAGAAACTGACACAGATCTAACTGGACTAGGACTTCCAAACCTACTTGAAGACAACCTAGTTGAAGGAAGCATCACAGTTCAAAACGGAGACTTCGTAATCTTCAGAACATACTCTGATGCAGAACCTACTGAAATGGGTCTAAACGTAAACGCAACTGGATTCGACAATGCAGCTTGTGACATCGACTTCCCTCTTCGTGAAGAAGCAGGAGTTTGTGTAGACCTTAGACTAGAACCAGCCGACGGAGAATTTGATCCTGATAAAGAACTATCAGTTATCAACATCGTTGGAGACTTCACAGAACATGACGGTGAGATCGAAGTCGAAGTAAATATTGGTGAAGTAAGCAAAATCCCTGAAGGCGACGAAGACGAAAACTTCGACGACAGAATCGTGTTCTCAGTTGAAGAAATCCAAGCTTCAGGTGGAGTTCTAAACTTCCAATACCAAGCAGATCCAGATAGAAATCCAAACACACCTGTCGAAATCACAGCTAAAGGTCTTGGAACTCCAGAAGGAGAATGTGAAGACACATTAACATTCGAACCTGAAATCCCAGTTTGTACAGATCTAGAAATCATTACTCCAGATAGACCTTGGAGAATCGATCCTGACAATGACCCAGAAGACAATGAACAATTCTTCCAAATCAGAGTTAGAACTAGACCAAACGGTGAAGCAGAAGAGCTTACATACGTATGGGAAACAACTGACGGAGAATGGGACAACGGCGACGATGAAGACGAAACTGATGGAATCTTAAGCAACACTCTTACAGACTTCGACGAAGGAACAGATGTAACAGTTTACGCCTTAGACGAAAACGGTAATAGAGTTGATAACTGTGAAGACGAAATCAGTGTAAAAACACCTGAAGAACCAGAAATTGAAAAATTCGTTTACGTTGAAGACGAAGTAGACGACGCTGACGATGTTATCAACATTAGTGATAACGATGACTATGTAACCTTCGTTGTAACATTCAACCCAGGTAACGTAATCAGAACTGCAACTATTATAGAAGCATCCCTAAACGAAAGAGGAGTTGATATGATCGGTAGTCTAGGAGGACGATTAAGTGGTCAAGATAAGAGAATGAGAATTAACATCCAAGACGGAAATGATGAATACACAATCCTGAAAACTGACAGCTATATCGATGATTCAGACAACAACAATCCAATTTCTGACAGTGAATACGACGAAAACGGATTAGATGACCTAGATGACTACGAGGACGAATACGAATGTGGAAACACTGACGGATTCTGTATCGACGGAGATTTCGACCAAGTTGTTGACGACTTCTTCGAGGGAGAACCAGTTAAATTCAGAAACCTAAGAGATCTAGACGACGATAGCTTAATCATTATCAAATACCAACTGGAAAATGATTCTGAAATCGATCCTGAAAGATGTGCAAATCTACCTGCAGAAGACGGTTGTGGTGAAGAATTCATCAACGACGTAGAATTCGAAGGATGGTGTGACGATGACTTCGGTGACGGAAGTGGAGATTGTGAGGACGAAGATGAACCAGAAGACGATGATGATGAATACGATTGTTATGACGAATTCCAAATCGATTACTGCGTACCAGATGATTCAGATGCTCCACCAAGCCTATCTCTAGATGATCTAGACGACTACGACTTCATTTGTTCTGACAACAGTGTTCAAGAATACTGCGAAGGACTACATGATGGAGACAACAGTGATTCAGCAGAATGTTTCGAAGATTTCGAAGACGAATGTGGTGACATCGACAATGATGGAGACCTAGATGAATGTATCGAAGACTTCGTAACTAGAACATGTGAAGCTGACGACGACGATAGAGACAACGCCCCACCAGATTATGATGGTGATGACAGCGCAGAAGTTATCGTAGTATGTCCATACGTACTAACAAGATCAGGAGGAGACGTATTCTTCCACGATGCACTAGATACAGGAGTGGATGTAAGTCAATGTTCTGAAGTGAAAGGTGGTACAGGTGGAGGTGTAACTCCAACACCAAACCCAGACGTTGAAGCACCTAGCACAGGTCAAGGCGGTGAAGACTCACCTATCCTACTAGACCTACCATCACATGACGTATGTAGATTCTCAAATCTAGGAGAAAATATCGAAGGATATAATGATGTATTGAAAAACTTCTCAAGTACAATCTGTGAGCTTCAAGCTGAAGTTGCAGAAACTTGGACAGAACAAAATATCAACGAAGCAATCAATGCAAACATTACGAGAATTGCTAGGTGGGGAGGAAATATTAACAACCTACCATCAACAATTAACAACTACAGCGCCTTTACAACAATTGGAGATCAAGTTTCAAATGGAGTATTTGTTCGAAACGAAGGAGACTTAACCCTTTCATTCGATCAACAAGAAATCCAAGCTACTGGAAGTATTCCTGCAGCACAAACCTACATTGTTATCGGACACGATTTGATCATCGAAGAAGATATCAATTATGGACCAACAAACTTTGCTTCTCCAAGCACAATACCATCAGCAGCATTCATCGTTATCGACGGTAATATCATTATCAGAAATAATGTTTCAAACATCGATGGTGTAGTAATGGCTGTAGATCTATACGGAAATGGAAACGGTAAAGTAACTAACGGTAACGAAGGAGTAGAAACTGACAACATCTTAACAATTAACGGTAACCTAATAGGTGATGTAAGCGAATTATTCGCCAACAGACAAGCAATTGGTGACCCAACAAAAGATGAAGGTTCAGTAACAATCAAATACGATAGTAGACTTCTACTAAATACACCTCAAGGTCTAAATGAGCTTGTAGATGTAAGACAACTAGAAGCTACTCCATAATTCTAAGCCTCAAACTAAATAAAAAGCCACCCAAAGAAAAAACGGGTGGCTTTTTATTTTCAATCTTATATAAACCAAAAAAAGAACATTAAGGTCATATTGCAAACTGAAACTAATCTCGGTACAGCAATATGTCATTTCTTAAAATTCATTCGCAAGCCCACGAATTTCAGAAAGTAGCATAGTGCAAGGAGACAAGGAGGAGGGATTGAGCCGTATTAATAATACGGCGATTGACCGACGACGAAGCTCGACGCCGCAATATGCTGCGTTCTGAAATTCGTGAAGGTTTCTTTTATTTGTATTGGACTATTGTTATAATCCAACCCCAAATAAAAACTATATGCAAAATAACCTTCACTTATTTCACGGACCAGACAGCTATTCCAGTAATGAAAAGTTACGAAGTTGGAAACAAGCATTTATCAAAAAATACGAAGATGATACTAATGTCGAAATAATTGACGGCAAGAAACTAGACCCAAAAGATTTCGAATCAATTGTAGAAACAATCCCCTTTTTAAGCGAGAAAAGATTAGTAGTAATTAAAGACTTCTTAGCAAAAGGAAACGATGAAAAACAAAAGAGAGTTGCTGAGCTTCTTACAAAAGTTCAAGATTTTTCAATTGTTATTTTTCATGAAAACAATTCAGCAGATAAAAGAAAAACCCTCTACAAGAAACTCAAAAAACTTGGAACCGTCTCAGAATTTAAAGAGTTATCTCCAGCAGAATTATCAAACTGGGTAATTCAAAATTCAAAAAAAAGAAATCTCAATATCGATAACTCAACAGCAGCATATCTAGCAAACTACGCCGGACCAGAACTCTGGAAAGTTTCACAAGAAATAGATAAATTAAACAACTTTGCCAATGGTGAAAAAGTCACTAAAGAAATGATTCATCAACTAAGCACTCCTTCCCTACACGCTTCGATTTTCAAACTGACAGACTCAATTTCCGAAAAAAATCTCAAAGATTCATTAAGAGTCTTACAAAACCTTGCCGATAGTGGAGAAGACTTGATAAGAGTATTCTTTATGATTGTCCGTCACTTCAGAATACTTCTCCAAGTAAACGACTTAATTGAAAAACATGAATCTCCTAAAACAATAGAAAAAAAATTAAAACAACACCCTTTCGTGATCAAAAAGACTTCTCAACAATCACGAAACTTCAACAACCAAACTCTTGAAAAAATTTATCAAGAACTTTTGAACATTGATATCGGAACAAAAACTGGAAAGATAAAAACCTATCCTGCGAATAACAACGAATTCCAGTTAGCAATTGAACAATTCATTATCCATTGTTGCAAATAAATCTTCATTTTTAGCCTTGAAATCCTTTTAAAAATCTAAGATAATTCCGCTCGCGTAGATGTTTTCTACAACAGACATTAATCCTCCTTTCCTATGAGCAGCAAAACCTCTTTAATTGAAGTTCTAAAAAAAATCGGACTAAACGAAAAAGAAGCAAAAGTATATTTAGCATGTATAGAAACTGGTAGCGCACCAGTTTCAGAAGTTGCAAAAGCAGCCGGAATTAACCGTGTGACTACTTACGACATCTTAGACAAACTAAAAAAGAAAGCGCTAGTAAGTCACTTCACGAAAAACAAAGTAAAATATTTCACAGGAACTGATCCTGACATAGTTTTAGAAGAATTTGAAAAAAGAACTAAAGATTTAAGAGAAGCTATCCCACAATTCAAAAGACTAACAGGAAAAACGAATCACCCAAGAATTAGATACTTTGAAGGCTTAGAAGGAATTAAGGCAATTTATACAGACACTCTTAATAGCACAACTGAGATATTAAACTACTCAAATTCTGAAGAAATCAGAAAAATTTGGACAAACTATGACGAAGAATACGTGGAAAAAAGAGCAAAGAAAAAGATATTCCTAAGAGGTATTTGTCCTGACGATAAATATGGAGAAACGGTACATCAACAAGACAAAAAATATCATCGAGAAATGCGATTAATCTCAGCAGACCAATTTGATTTTACGAACGAAATTAACATTTATGATGACAAAGTAGCAATCATTTCATTCAAAGACGAGCTAATCGGAATGATTATCGAAAGCTCCGAAATTGCCAATAGCCAAAGAGCAATCTTTAACATGTGCTGGCAATGGTCAGAAATAATGAACGCAGACGAAAACGGAATCATCAAGAAAAAACTCCTACAACCACTATACGGCAAAGATTTAAAAGACTCTCTAGAAAGAGAACAAAAAGCTCAAAAGAAAGAAGTAAAAAAGAAAGTTAAAAAAATAGAAGAAACTCAGGAAGAAAAAGATAGTAATTTATCTTTGTTTTAGAACATTAAGTTTTCAACAAATTTTCTTTGGAAGTACAGCAGTCAATCGATTATGCCTAACCTTTAATTGCAGTGATTTCCCGAAGAAAAACTAAAAGCAGCAATATAAGGTTAATGGAATACTTTCAAACGCTACGGATTTCAGAAAATAGCATAATGCAAGGCCTTCCTACCAGTAGGTAGGAAGCAAACGAGGAGTCGATTGAACTGCACGATTGAGCAACGACGCAATCATATCCCAAAACTTTTCAAAGACAACAAAAAACAAGCCAACTTACAGAAAATAGTATAATGCAAGGAGACAAGGAGGAGACGATTGAGCTGCACGAAAAGTGCTACGATTGAGCGACGACGCAGCTCGACGCAGCAGTATACTACGTTCTGCAAGTTAGCTCAGGGCACTGGCTACTTTTATACATAACCCCTCCTCAAACTGAGGCCCAATAATCTGTAATCCAATAGGCAACCCATCTTTTGAAGTTCCAGACGGACAAGCAAAACTAGGTAAACCAGCTGCACTTGAAGGAATAGTCAAAACATCAGCCATATACATCTTCAAAGGATCATCAGTTAACTCCCCTATTTTAAAAGCAGGAAATGGAGAAACCGGCCCAATCAAGACATCAACCCTCTTGAAGACATCTTCAAATTCCTTAATAATCAAAGTTCTAACTTTTTGAGCCTTCTTATAAAAAGCGTCAAAATAACCAGCAGATAGAACATATGTTCCCATCATAATTCTACGCTTAATTTCATCACCAAAACCTGCACCACGAGCCTTAAAGTAATAATCTACGATATTCTCAACTTCACCTTCAGGCTTTTTTCCATATCTAATACCATCATATCTTTCCAAGTTCGCAGACAACTCAGCTGGCTGAGTAACATAATAAACTGGCAAAGCATATTTTGTTAAAGGCAATTCAACTTCAATAACTTCAGCACCTTTCTCTTCTAACTTCTTAACAGATTCCATAACTTTATCTACAACTTCTTGCTCAACACCTTCACCAAAATACTCCTTAGGTAAACCGATTTTTAAACCTTTAATATCCTTATCCAAGAAATCAGTATAATCAGGAACTTCAACATCAGGCGTAGTAGAGTCACGTTCATCTCGTCCAGCAATAACATTCATAATCAAAGCAATATCTTCAACTGATTTAGCAAAAGGTCCGATCGTATCCCAAGAAGAAGCCATCGCCGTAACACCTGAACGACTAACTCGACCATACGTAACCTTCATTCCATAAACTCCACACAAAGAAGCTGGTTGTCGAATAGAACCTCCCGTGTCAGTGCCTAAATTATAAAAGCACATATCAGCAGCAACTGCAGCTGCACTTCCACCTGAAGAACCACCTGAAACTCGCTCTAAGTCATGTGGATTTTTAGTCACACCAAAAGCAGAAGTTTCAGTAGAACTTCCACAAGCAAATTCATCCATATTATTTTTCCCCAGTATCACGACATCGTGCTCCTTCAGCCTTTCTACAACTGTCGCATCATAAGGTGGAACAAAATCTTTTAGAATTGGAGAACAAACTGTGGTTTTCAAATTTTTAGTATTGAAAATATCTTTCAAGGCCATCGGAATCCCAGCAAGCAGCGATAAATCTTCACCATTTTTAAATTTTTCATCAACTTCTTTCGCTTTTTTCAAAGCTCCTTCTTCATCAATCAAAACAAAACTGTTCAAATCTTTATCTTCAGCTTTTATCTTTTCCAAACAAGCCCTAGTTAAGTCCTCACTAGTAAATTTACCTTCTCTTAAACCATAAGCAGCTTCACTAATTGTTAACTTTACTAAATCAATCATAACTTAAATTACTTTAATAACTCGAACTTGATCGCTATCTATCGGCAACTCAGAACAAGCCAATAAATCTTTTGGCTTAGCTTGAGGCTCTTTAACCTCATCTTCTCTCATTACATTTTCCAAGCCTGTAACCTGACTAGTCGGTTCAACATTTTCAGTATTTACTTCAGATAAAGTTTCAATATGATCAAAAACTTTTGATAACTGCTGAGAAAACTTTTTAATCTCTTCATCATTCAAATCAATACGCGCTAATTTTGCGACATGCTTAACTGTTTTTTTATCAATCATACTAAATTCATTAAAACTAAATTCAGTCTACAAAAATAAACTTTGCTTTTCAATAGACAAAAACAATTCATTCTTTATATAATCGCTTACGATGAAAACAATAGAAAACATCAAAAAAGTCGCGCTAGCTTTCTTCCTAGTTACAGGTGTTATTCATCTCGGATCCAACGTATTAATAGCCAATGAGCTCTATCTTAAGCAAGCAGAAGTCGCTAGGCAAATACTTGATATCCCTTTTATTTTAACTGGATTAATATATGGTTTTTCTTCCATAAGAATCTCACTTACGAACCCTAACGAAAACCACAAAATACTGGACATTTTTTTTATAATCATCATACTGCTAGCTCTTATCAGTCTTATTATCATCAATTTATTTATTCCAAACTTTAGTTAATAAATGAACCAAGAAAGTAACGAAAAATTAGTAATGGTTTTTGGAACCTTTGACTATCTACACGCCGGTCATGAAAATTATATTAAACAAGCAAAAGAACACGGAACAAGCGTAATAGCAATCGTTGCTCGTGATAAAACCGTAAAGACAATAAAGGGTAATCTTCCAGACAACAACGAAAAAGAAAGACTAAAAAACCTTGAACAAACTGGCTGGGTTGATAAAGCGATTTTAGGTCATCCTAAAGACAAAACAAAAGTAATAAAAGCATACCGTCCAAATATTATTGCACTTGGTTATGATCAATTTGCTTTCACCTACAACCTCGAAAAACTGATCATGGACCTAAAACTAAACACAAAAATTGTTAGACTTAAACCTTACAGACCTGACATGTACAAATCTTCTATCATTAAAAGACAAAAAATTTCAGAAAAGGAAAATAATTTAGCTGAAGTATAATTCTTGATGTATAATCTCTAGGAATTTGCAAATTTTGAACTGAATTTAAATGAATAAAAAACCTTCAAAACTTTCTTTGCTTGAAAAAGGTTTCAAAATAAGCCTCAGAAACATTTGGCGTAACAAAGTCATCTCTACGGCAACTATTTTGGTAATTGCAATTCTAATTTTCATTTTCAATATCATTCTTGCAATCAACTTCATTGCCAAAGATGCTTTAACAGACCTTAGTAAAAGAGTTGATTTAATCGTTTATTTGAAAGAAAGTACAACAATCGAGGAAACTCAAGAATTAATTGACGCATTAAAAACTCAAGCAGGTGTTGAAGAAATAAAATACACTTCTAAAGAAAATGCCTTAACAGAATTAAAAACATCTCACCCTAGACTAGTAATTACTTTCGAAAAATACGATTTAGAAAACCCACTTCCAGCAAGCCTCAATATCACAACTAATCACCCAAAGTATCATCCACAGATAGCAGAATTTCTTGAACAAGAAAGATACCAAAAGTTCTTATCAAACATCAGTAGTGATGAAGATGAAATACAAGAATCTACAATTATCAAAAGTGTTTCCAAAAATCTTTTAGCAGTTACAAACTTTGCCAATCAAATAATTTTCTGGCTGGTAATTACATTCCTAGTTGGTGGAGCTTTAATTATTTTAAACGCTCTCCAAATCACTATATTTAGCCGTAAGAAAGAAATAGAAGTTATGAAACTTGTAGGCGCATCATATTGGTTTATCAAGCTTCCATTCGTAATTGAAAGCATCATTTATGGAATTCTTGCATTATCAATCAGCTTCCTAATGATTTCTTTTTTAGCAATAAATGTACAAATTCAAAATACAAACATTTGGAGTTACTACACTGAATTCAATTTCTACCTGATTTTTATAATCGAACTTATCTTCACAATAATGTTAAGTATTGTGAGCTCACTCTTTGCCGTTCATGAACACATTAGGACAAAACAATAAAATAAAAAACCTCAGCAGTAGAGCAATAATACTCGGCACAAGAGAATTCGGAGAATTTAACAAACTAGTTTTTTTGTATACAGAAGAACTAGGAAAAATAAAAGCAATCGCCAAAGGAGCAAGAAAAATAAGTAGTAAATTCACAGGACATTTAGAAACATTCAATTTTGCAAAATGTGAATTCTACTTTGGCCCAAGAAATATCATTCTGACAGAAATTAAAACAGAACGACATAACAAAGATTTAAGAAACAATTTAGATAAACTAGGAAGTATCATTCAACTAGCAGAATTAACAAACAAATTAGTTCACGAAAACCAAAAAATAGATCATTTAATTC